>JANQSB010000573.1 GCA_028284295.1 Myxococcota bacterium
CCTCGAGTCGCCGCAGGATCCGGTCGGTGCGCCACTCGCGCGCCAGCTCGACGGCCGCCCGCCTCACGTTGCCGGGATACGCCTCGAGCTTGGCCTCCAGCAGCTCCATCAGTGCCAGCGCGTCGGCGGCGCCCCCGGCGAAGCCGACCACCGCGCTGCCCTTGGCCACGCGCCTGACCTTCTCGGCGCCGTGCTTCATCACGGCGTCGCCCAGGGTGACCTGGCCGTCCGCCCCCATGGCAATGGCCCCGTCGCGGAGGGCTGCAACGACGGTGGTGGCGCGCAGGACGGCGCTCATGATCTCTTCTTCCGACTCCCGGGCTTCTTGCGCGCGGCTGCACGCGGGTGGGCGCGATCGTACACCTGGCGCAGCTGCTCTGCCGACACGGCCGTGTACTTCTGGGTGGTCGACAGGCTCGCGTGCCCGAGCAGCTCCTGGATCTCGCGCAGATCGGCCCCCATGTCGAGGAGGTGGGTCGCGTAGCTGTGCCGCATGCGGTGGGGATGGACGTGATCGCGGACACCGGCCTGCCGGCCCCGTCGCTCCAGGACCCGCCGCACGTCCCGGTCCCCCAGGCGCCGCGGAGTCGGGTCCCGGCGCGGCCGAAGGGACACGAAGAGGGGTTCGGCCAGGATGCCCGGGCGCTTGCGAGCCTCCAGCCAGGCCGCCAGGGCCTCCCGGGCGAGGGCCGGCAGCGGGACGATGCGTTCCTTCCCGCCCTTGCCCAGCACCCGGACCTCGCCGGCGCGCAGGTCCAGGTCGCGCACGTCGAGTGCCACCAGCTCTCCGACGCGAATGCCCGTGCCGTAGAGGAGCTCGAGCAGAGCGCGGTCGCGCAGGTCGCGGAGCGCGTCCATCTGGCGCCGGGCTTCGCTGCGCGGGCGGGACTCGCGCGCCGGCTCGTCGCTGGACGGGGTCTCGACCAGCGCATCGCAGTCGTCCACCGACAACGGGCGGGGCAGCCGCGAGGGGATCTTCGGCAGAGGCAGACCGGCCGTCGGATCGACGGCGATCTCGCCCTCGCGGACGAGGAAGCGGAAGAAGGCCCGTGCGCCGGCCAGCTTGCGGGCGCGGGTGGCAGGCCCGCAGCTCTTCTGGAGCTCCACCAGCCAGGCGCGAACCCCGCGTGAGCTCGCCTTCCCGGGCACCGGCGCGGAGCCGTCGACCTCCTCCAGGAAGACGGCCAGCTGGCGCACGTCGGACAGGTAGGCGCGCCGGGTGTGTACCGACTGGTTCTTCTCCGCGCGCAGGAAGAGATCGAAGTCGCGCACCGCCCCGGTCCAGGTCGCGGCCTTCATGCCGCGGCTTCCAGCCGCTCGCGCCAGGCGGCCAACGACTCGAGTGCGCGGCGCGCGATCCGCTCGTTCTTCTCGCGCTTGGGGAGCTTCTTGCGGCGTCCGTCGGGCGACAGGGCCGTGGCCGCCGCTCCCTCGAGCGGCGGGAAGAGCCCGTAGTTGACGTTCATCGGCTGGAAGGCACGCGCGTCGGCGTTCATGAGATGCGCGACGAGCGCGCCGTGGGCGGTGTCGGCCGGGGGCGCGACGTGAGGCTCCCCCCCCGCCCCGCGGGCCGCATTGATGCCCGCGATGCCCCCC
>JANQSB010000588.1 GCA_028284295.1 Myxococcota bacterium
TGGGGGCAACCCCGTGGAGGTTCGAATCCTCTTCGCCGCACCACGCGCGTCCCCCTGCGCGCCCAGCCCTCGATCGAACACGCCCGCTTCCCCGGGCTAGTCTCGGCGATCATGCGCCACGCCGGTTCACGACGTCTCCTGCTGGCTGCTGTCTTCGCAGTCTGCGCGGCGTGCGGCCCTGCCGCGCCGGAAGACGCGCCGGAGAGCGCGGCGCCCCGCGCCCAGGCCGACTGGGACCGCATGATCGACGTCGAGGAGCGGCTCCACGTCCTGCGCCCGCACTTCGGCGCGGTCGGGCGCTCGATCGAGAACCTCGCCCTCCCGGACGCCGCGGCCACCGCTCACTTCGACTGGGTCGTCGAGGCTCGCGACCTCGCGAAGGCGGTGGGAGAGCCTGCGCCGGGCCCGGGCGACTTCGGAGCCTGGCACCAGGACTGGCGGCCTTCGGGCCCCTTCGCCCAGACCGCTCCTTCCGACCTCCACCTGTGGGAGCCGTTGTTCCGCGAGGTCTCCTGGTTCGACCATGCCGAGCTCCACGTGGCGAAGGCCGACTTCTCCGACGATTCCGGGACCCGACTCGAGACGGTCGTGGAGCTGGACGCACGCGCCCGCCTGCGAGGCGGTGCGACTGCGAGCTTCGTCGGCTTGCTGGAGCTGCGCTTCGCGCGGGGCGACGACGACGATCCGGGCGACCCGGCGTCCTGGAAGATCGATCGGATCGACAGCCCCGGCCTGTCGATGTACGCGTCGGAGCAGCCCTTCTTTCGCGAGGTGCTGGACGCCGCGCTGCCGGATCCCGCGCAACGCGCCGCCGCGCGGCGGTCGCGACACGAGGAGCTGGCGCGAGAGCGATTGCTGGACCCCTCCCTCGCCGCGCCCCACCCGCACTTCTTCGTCGGCTCGCAGGACCGGCACCCGGGACTCTCGGTCGTCGACATCGACTCCGATGGCGACGACGACCTCTACGCCATGGCGCGTTGGGGACCGAATCAGCTCTTCGTCAACGACGGTACGGGGCACTTCGACGAGCGGGCTGCGGACTGGAACCTCGACATCGCGGACCACAGTGCCGCCGCGCTCTTCGCGGACTTCGACAATGACGGCGATCCGGACCTGTTCCTGGGACGCACCCTGGCCGCCAGCCGCTACCTCGTGAACGAAGGAGGACGATTCGTGGACCGGAGCGCCGCGGTCTTCGGCCAGGACCCCCCGAAGCTCGTCGCTTCGGCCAGCGCCGCGGACGTCGACGGCGACGGCCTGCTGGACCTCTACGTCTCGACCTACGCCGCACAGATGCTGGTGGCAGACCTGCGACGCCAGCGGGAGAAGGAGAGGCTGCTGGGTTCGGAGTCGCCCGGCGGACTGCTTCGGGACTACCTCCCGCCCGAGGACTCTGCCCGGCTGCGCTCGCTCGCCGCCGAGCCCGGGGCCCACGTCTTCCTGAGCCTGCCGGGCCCGGCCAACCGTCTCTACCTCAATCGCGGTGACGGCTTCGAGCGACCCGGGGGTCTGCGGCCCGAAGAGTCGGAGCGCAACACCTACCAGGCGACCTTCTCCGACTTCGACCTGGACGGAGACCCGGACCTGTATCTCGGCCACGACTTCGCGCCCAACCAGCTGCTCGAGAACGACGGTGCCGGACGCTTCGAAGACGTGACGGCCGAGAGCGGCACGGCGGACATCGGCTTCGGCATGGGCGTCAGCTGGGGAGACTACGACCGGGACGGGGACTTCGACCTGTACGTCTCGAACATGGAGAGCCGCGCGGGCCAGCGGATCACGTCGAGCCTGGCGGGGATCGACGGCCGGCTCCCGAAGATGGCGCGCGGCAACACGCTCTTCCGGAACCCGGGATCGGGTGATGGCCAGCGCTTCGAGGTCGCGTCGCGCGAGGGCGACGTGGCGCTGACGGTCGAGAAGGCCGGCTGGTCCTGGGGGGGCCAGTTCGGAGACGTCGATT
>JANQSB010000617.1 GCA_028284295.1 Myxococcota bacterium
AGCGTCTTCATGGAGTCCACCACGCTGGCGAGCGCGTCGGGCGCCAGCCGATCCTGCTTGATGGCCTGGGCCGCGACTCCGGCACCGAGGGGCTTCGTGAGCACCAGCCGGTCGCCCGGCTGCGCGCCCGTCTGGGCCAGGATCCGGTCGGGCTGGACGCTGCCCAGCACGCACAGGCCGTACTTCAGCTCGGGGTCGAGCACGGTGTGCCCCCCCGCCACCGCACAGCCCGCTTCAGCGGCCTTGTCGCGCCCGCCGCGGAAGATGCGGCCCAGGACCTCCCGCGAGACCTTGTCCTCGGGGAAGCCGCAGACGGCCAGCGCGATCTGTGGCTGACCCCCCATGGCGTAGACGTCGGAGAGCGCGTTGGCGGCCGCGATGGCACCGAAGTCCTCGGCGTCGTCCACGATGGGCGTGATGAAGTCGACGGTCAGGACCAGGGGCGGACCGGACTCCGGGCGCAGCAGTGCCGCATCCTCCATGGGGCCGACCTCGTCGGCGAGCCACGGATGATCGAAGGGCGCGAGCCCACGCAGGACCTCCACGAGGCCCTCGGCGGAGAGCTTGCGCGCTCAGCCGCCAGCGGGCACGAGCGACGTCAGTCGGACCTCGTCCACGGTTCCTCCTCCTGGATCCGGTGCTGGATCCGGGAGCAGGATACCGGGTCGCTCAGGCGCTGCCCTCGACCCACTCCTCCAGGTTCTCGGGCAGTCGGTCGCCGAAGGCCATGGTCTTCGCCCGTTCGCCGAAGTTCGCCTCGAACATGCCGCGGAAGTGGCCCTCCAGCCGCTCACTGAACAGTCCCACGCTCTTCAGCGAAGGGATGATGAAGCCGCGCACCGGACCCGTGACGCTCTGCCGCTGCATCTCCGGGTCGATCCGCTCGCGTTCCTTGACCAGCTCGGCGAAGACCGTCTGGGGATCGAGCCCGCACTCCTTCCAGATCTCGAGCATCGAGATCCGCATCGATCCACCGGAGCGCGAATCGACCAGCAGCCGCGCCGCCTCGAAGGCGAAGTCCTCGAGCTCGCTCCGCTCGCGCTCCGAGAGAGAGCCCACGACCGCCGAGAGGTACTTGACCCCGTAGCCCACGTGGCGGGCCTCGTCGCGCGAGACGTAGGTGAGGAGCTCCTTGAGCAGGGGCTCCCGGGTCGAGTTCCGCATGTCGCGGAAGACGTGGAGCGCCAGCCCCTCGACCACCATCTGCATGCCCACCGCCTTCTCGAGCCAGCTCCCGGTGGAGATGGTGGCGTCGAGCACGCGCTTGAGGGACGGCATGATCGGGTTGACCTCGTCGAGCAGCTCGATGTAGGCCGCGAACACCTCCACGTGGCGCGCCTCGTCCAGGGTCTGGGTGGCGGCGTAGAACTTGCCGTCGGTGTGCGGCACGGCCGAGACCATCTGGGAGGCGACCATGAGCGCTCCCTGCTCGCCGTGGAGGAAGTTCGAGAGCATGAAGGCGGTGCTCTTGCGCGACACCTCCCACTTCAGATCCGCATCGAGATTCTTCCAGAAGTCGGTCTGCTCCACCGGGAAGCCGCCCAGCGAGAAGGTCTTGGCGAACTCCTCGCGGTCGATGCCCTTCTCCCAGTCCAGATCGCGAACGGCGATCCACTGGCGATCGAGCGCGTTCGCATAGAGGGTGCGCAGCTCGTCGATCTCGCTGTCGTAGTTCCAGTTGTAGACCGCGTTGAGCGCTGCTTCGGTCTCGTCGGTCTCGGGGGGCCGGATGGGGATGCCGCTCATTCTCGACTCCGTGAAGGGTCCTGGCTTCGGGCAGGCTCGTGGGATGGGTTTCGGGGATGGTCTTCGGCAGCCGCGATCGGCGCCGCGGGACCGACCGGCTCGTTCTCCAGCGCTTGTCGCTCCATGCGCTTGAGCAGCTGCTCGCGGTGGGCGCGCAGCAGCAGCCGGACGCCCTCCTGGGCCTGCTGGGCGTCCCGATCGCGCAACGCATCGGAGATCCGATGGGCGAGGGGAGCCACCACGCTGCGGTCGGGTCGGTGGCCATGCGTCGCGCGACCCTCCCGGGGGCCGGGCTCGGCGAACACCGAACGGAGGCCGTTGCGCACGAGACGCAGCACGAGGTTGCGGCTGGCCTTCGAGATCAGCTGCGCGAGCTCGTCGAGGGCGCTGCGATAGGCGTCGTCCGCCAGACCGGGGTCGGCGAGCGCATGGAGCAGCTCGCGCGCCCGCTCCACCTCGGCCTCGGTCGCGTTGCGGACCGCCATCTCGACCGCTGACGCCATCAGGATCTCGTGGACCTCGAGCAGCTGGGTGACCAGCTCGACGCCGGGTCCACCTTCGAGCCGAAGCAGGTGGTGGAGCACGTCCAGGCTGGCGTCCTCGACCGGGCGAACCCGGGCACCGCCGCCGTGGCGGATGTCCACGAGGCCGAGCTGGTCGAGCTGCTTCAGCGCTTCCCGTACCGAGCCCCGACCCACGCCGAGGGTCTCCGCCAGGCGCCGCTCGGACTCGAGCCGCTCACCGGGCTGGACTTCGCCCCGCAGGATGGCATCGCGCAGACGAACGACGATTGAATCCGGGGTGCTGCCCATTTCGGGTATCCGACCAGGGGTTGCAGGGGGAAGGGTCTCAGGGAACAGAAGTGGTCGGACCATTCTGTCACGAGCGGCCACGATCGCAAGCGGCTTTCTCCGAGCGCTCCGAGCGGCTTGCTCGAGGGGCCGCCCCGGATCTGCGGGTGACCCGAGGCCCTGGAACGACGAAGCCCGCCGACTCGGTGAGCGGCGGGCTGGAATTCGCGACGCGAATAAGTTGGGAATGTAGCACAGATCGGTTCTTCGTCAAGGGAAGAACCAAAATTCACCTCCGGCGGCTCCGAAAACGCCGTAGGGCGGCCGATTCACGCGGTTTCGAGGCCCGAAACACCGTTTCGACGCACTGATCCCGAGAGCCCCACCCGCTCCCGATGGTCCCGGAGCAGCCGCGCGCAGTACAGACCTCGCAGCGAGCGAGCGCTAGCGCTCGCTAGCTGATCGCGGCGACGGACTCCGGGAGGTCGTCGGCCACGCGCACGATCGGGATCCCCGTCTGCGTGTTCTCGTGCATCTCCTGGAAGCAGCGCGGCAGATCGGCGAAGGAGTAGATCTCGTGGTGGATCGTGGGCTTGAAGACCGTGCCGTAGAGCTCGGTGGCCGCCGAGCAGCCGATCACCGTCTCGTAGTGGGTGTGGTCGAGGGTGATCTGCTTCAGCGACAGCGCGGCCGAGTTGTACTCGACACTGCGAGCCAGCTGCCAGCCGGCGCTGACGTTGACGCCCTCCCGGGCGGAGACCGCGATCCCGGCTGCGAAGACCGGACCGCGCAGCATGTCGCACACCACGTGCATGCCGACGCCCCCGGTGAGCGTGCGGCACTCCTTGCTGAAGCCCTTCACGTCGTCGCGCGAGGCGAAGCGGTTGTAGGCCTTCTGGTCGATCCCGACGATCCCCATCTCTTCCAGGGCCTTGCGTCGCTCGGGGCTTCCCGAGCAGAAGTACGCGTTGTGCCCTTCGGCCTTCGCCAGCATCAGGAAGAGCTCTCCGACGCCACCTCCGAAGCTCAGCACGTTGAGCCGAGAGAGGTGCTCGAGCCCGACCTTCAGGCGGAAGATGCCGAGCGCCCGGCGCCACAGGTGGTACGCGGTGGGTGCCCGCAGGGGCAGGGCGGCGATCTCCCACAGGTTCAGCCCGCAATCGAGCGGCGCCGACACCAGCTGCCACTCGCCCACGACCGCCTCCTCGCCGTACCAGCCGATGGAGTCGGGCTTGTCGTAGGCCCAGATGGTGATGGGGTAGCCGTACTCGTCGGGCTCCCCGTTGCAGTGGGTCAGGGCGATGTCTCCGACCTTGAAGCGGGTGACGTCGGCTCCGACGGCGATCACCTCGCCCACCGCCGAGTTTCCGGGGAAGATCTTGCCGCCGCGGATCTCCGCGATGTTCACCGTGTCGGCCAGGGCCGCGTGGTCGATGTTGTGCTCGGCAGAGACCGCCAGGATGCGCAGCTTGACGTCGGTCGGGCCCATCTCGCGCAGCTCGAGATCGTCGAGGGCGATGACGCGAGAGACGTCGACCTGGGCCAGGTCCTCGTTCACGCGCGCTCGCTCGGCGGCGACGGCTTCGGCAGAGATCGAATAGGCTCGGGTCATCCGGGGGATCCTCGTGGGCTCGGGTGGTCGGGGCTGTTCGGTTCGGGCAGGGTCGAAAACGGCTTTCGAAGATACCCTGTAGGCCACCGTTCGCGCACCCCGGAGATCCCATGAGCCTGCCGTTTCCCGAGTACGAGAATCACGATGCCGTCGGCCTGGCGGAGCTGGTCCGCAAGGGGGAGCGGAGCCCGGAAGAGCTGCTGGATGCCGCCGTGGCGCGTTGCGCCGAGCGCAACCCGGCCCTCAACGCGGTCGTGATCGACATGGAGAAGGAGGCGCGGGCGGCCATCGAGGCGGGCTTGCCCGACGGTCCCCTGCGCGGGGTGCCCTTCCTGCTGAAGGATCTCCACCTGCTCCATGCCGGCGTGCGCTCCACCAACGGCTGCCGCCTCTTCCGGGATCACGAGCCCGACCACGACAGCGAGCTGGTGGCCCGCTACAAGCGCGCCGGGCTGGTGGTCTTCGGCAAGTCCGCCTCGCCGGAGTTCGGCCTGACCGCGACCACCGAGTCCGCGCTCTTCGGAGAGACCCGGAACCCCCGGACGATCCCCCCGAGCTGCGCTCCAGGTCCCAGGGGTTCCG
>JANQSB010000673.1 GCA_028284295.1 Myxococcota bacterium
CGTGGTCGTCCTGGGGGCGCTGCTCGCGCCCTTCGCCGCCGCCATCGTGCTCCATCTTCTCTGGCGCCGGGGCTACTACGGCACCTGGCTTCCCAACACCTACGCGTTGAAGATCGCCGGCGTCTCGACCGCAGAGCGGATCGTCGACGGGCTCGCCTACCTGCGCTCCTTCGTTCCGGAGGCCTGGGCGGCAGGGCTGCTCGCCGCGGCAGGCGTCGTGCTCTCTCCGCGCGAGGCGCGCCGGCCCTACGCCCTGCTCGGCATGATCGTCGGGGCGCTCGTCGCCGGGTATGCCTGGGCGGGCGGCGACTTCCTGCCGCGCATGTGGCGCTTCATCGTCCCGGCCCTGCCGCTGCTGTGGGTGCTGGCCTTCGAGGGCGCCCGCCTGGGCGCTGCCCGATTGCGCGCCGAAGGGTCGAGCGGCCTGGCCCCGGTGGCCGCCTTCGCGGTCGCCCTGGCGATCGCGAGCCTGCCCCACCGCGGCGCCTGGCTACCGGGCGAGGACCAGGCGCGACGCCAGCAGACACGACAGGACGTCATGGCCGCGGTGCTGCTTCGCGCCGTCACCCGGGATGACGCGAGCGTGGGCGTTCTGCGGGCGGGCCACCTGCCCTACTACGCCGACCGCCAGGCCATCGACTTCCTGGGCAAGATGGACCCGAAGGTGGCGGCGCTGCCGCCGCATCGCGACGTGGCGCCCATCGCTCGCAACCACGGTGCGCGCATGTGGCCCGGCCACGCCAAGTACGACCTCGCCTACTCGCTCCGCGAACGTCGACCCGACGTGGCGCAACAGCTGGCCTGGCTGGAAGACGACCAGCGCGCCTGGGCGCGAGACCACTACCTCATGCTGAGCGCACCGCCCGTCGTCCTGTATCTGGCCCGGGGATCCGCGGCCGTGGACTGGCAGCGCCTGCGCTGCGACGAGGCGACCTGCCGCCTGCGAGCCGACCGACCGGCACCCTGGTAGCTCGGCCGCACCCGAGTGGCGTCAGCAAGAACGCAGGCAGTCGTCCCGCTGCTCGTGGCACTCGCTCTCGCACTCCATCGGGTTGCGGTGCTGCCCGCAAGCCTCGACGCAGGCCGCCTTCTGCTCGTAGCAGGCCCGTTGGCACGGCGTCGCGTCGATCGGCCCCTGGGCGGGCGCCGCCATCGACAAGGCCAGTAGACACAGCAGCGCGAAGAAGATGGCTGCAACGCGATCGACTCGAGTCATTCTGACGCCTCAACATAGCATCGGACCCAACATACCGTCTTTCCCGCGCATGTTGGGCGACTCCCCGCCCACCTCTCCCCGAAGGAAGCGCGCACAAGCCGCTTGCCACCGGATGCCCTTCTGTGGTCTTCTGAGAACGCCGGGGGCCGCTGCTCCTGAGGCACTTCGAAACTCTGCCTGCAGGACAGCTGACGATGACTCCGCGCCCCTCCCTCGTCTCCTCGCTGGCACTGTTGATCGCAGTCGCATCGGGGCTGCTCGCGCCGCGCGCGGAGGCCCAGGGCACCAGCAACATCGCGACCGACGGCAGCCTCGGCCCGCCGGTCCAGCTGACTGCCGACGGCCCCGGACCGGGTGGCGCCGGCGGCCACTACACCATCGACGAGACCCTCGGCGATCGCCCGGCGGGCGGCCCGAACGTCTTTCTCAGCTTCGAGCGCTTCGAGCTCTCGGCCGAAGACACGGGCGAGTTCACCGCCAGCTCCGGCCTGCCCACCGACAACATCATCAGCCGATTCACCGGCGGCGATCCGACCCGCGTCGACGGCCTGCTCCAGTCCCAGGTACCCGGCGCGAACCTGATCTTCCTGAACCCGGCTGGCGTCGTGTTCGGCCGGACCGCCCGGGTCGACGTGGACGGCTCCTTCCACGCGACGGCCGCGGACTCGATCCGCTTCGCCGACGGCAGCGAGTGGCAGGTCGAGGACAGTCCCTCGTCGAGCCTGTCCATCGCCGCCCCCCAGGCGTACGGCTTCTTCGACGCGGACATCGGGGACATCATCGTCGACGAGGCGGTCATCGACGTCGCACGCGGCGAGCGCATCGCCCTGGTCGGTGGAGACATCCGGATCACCGGTGGGGCCGACGGCATCCTGCGCGCCCCCGGCGGCCGCGTCGACCTCGTCGCGCTCGCCTCTCCGGGCGAGGTCCGGGGGATCGACACGGACCAGGCCCTGGTTCCCGAGGGCTTCGACGCCCTGGGCGACGTCGCGCTCGCCAACGAGGCCGTCGTCGACGTCTCGGGCCGCGATCCGTTCCTCGGCCGACCGAACGACGCGCCCTTCTCCCTCGTCGAGCTGCTCACTCGCGGCCTCGCCCGGGTCGAGATCATCGACCAGAGTGAGGTCCGATCCGGCGACGTCGTCGGAATCGTGGCTCCCGGCTCCATCGACGACCTGCCGCCGGGCCAGGTCGCGGTGCTGCGAACCGCGACCAACGAAGACGCCGGCGCCGTCTCGGTCCGAGCCCACGACCTGAGCATCGAAGACTCCGAGATCCGGACCATCAACTTCGGAGCCGGCACCGGGGGCATCGAGGTCGCACTCCGAGGCGACCTCGAGATCCGCGACGTCGCGAGCACGGCCAACACGGGCCTGTTCGCCAGAACGGGTCTCACCGTCGACACCGAGGCCGGCACCCTCTTCGAGACGCCCACCCTGGAGCTCTTCTTCCCGGCCGGCGAGCTGGTTCTGGGCGGCGAAGGCCCGGGCGGCACCATCGACGTCGCCGCCGGCAACGTTCGCTTGCTCGACGGGGGCCGCATCTCGGCCACCAGCGTCGGCATCGGTGATGGCGGAGACATCCGGATCCGCGCACCGGGCGGCCTCGTCCACGCCGATGGCTTCGACACGACGCCACCCCCCGGCCAGCCGATCGGAGAGCCGACGGCGAGCACGGTCTTCAGCAACGCCCAGGGCGACGGCAACGCCGGCTCGATCACCGTCGAGGACAGCGCCGAGCTGCGGCTCACGCGAGGCGGGGGACTGATCGCCCAGACGACCGGCGACGGGGACGGGGGTGACATCCTGGTGGACGTCGATCGCGTGGCCATCGAGAGCGACGGTCAGATCGACAGCACCACCAGTGGCAGCTCCCTCGACGAGCTCGGACGACCGCCCGGCGAGACCACGGTCGGCCGCGGCGGTCGGGTGGAGGTGCGAGCGGCCGAGTGGGTTCGGCTCTCCGGCGCGACGGACGCGCAGCAGAACTTCTCCCGCATCAGCAGCTTCGCGCGGGAGCGTGCCTCCGGGCGCGCCGGCGACATTGCCATCACCACGCCGCTGCTCGAGATCGATCGCGGCGCGGGGGTCGTCGCGAGCACCAGCGGCCCCGGTGACGGAGGCAACATCACGATCGACTCGAGCGGGGTGGCCCTCTCTCGCGGTGCACGGATCGAGGTGAGCAGCGTGCCCGGACCGGCCTTTCCGCCGGGCGGCGGCCGCGGCGCGGCCGGGACGATCCAGATCGGCCTGCCGGGCGGCGTCTTCGACCCTCGGCAGCTGCGACTCTCGGAGAGCCGGATCAGCGCCTTCGCCGAGGAAGGACCCACGGGTGCACCCGAAGGGTCGATCGACATTCGCGCCAGCCGCCTCGTCGCCCTCGAACGGGGAAGCGAGATCTCGGTCAGCGTCGGGACCGGCAACGGTGGCGACGTCTCGATCTCGGCTCCGCGCGCGGTCGTTCTGCGGGACGGCAGCGCCATCCTGGCCGAGACCAGCAATCAGACCGGTGGGCGGATCGACATCACCAGCCAGGTCTTCTCCGCTCTCGAGGGCAGCCGCGTCAGCGCGGACTCCGGTGAGGGAACGCCCGGCGAGGTCCAGCTGAATACCGTCGAGGTCGACCTCGAGACCCAGACGATCCCGCTGCAGGTGACCTTCCTGGACGACTCCGCCCAGCTGCAATCCGCCTGTGCGGCCCGGGCGTCCGGCGACACCGGGAGCTTCACCGTCACGCGTCGCCACGGCGCACCCGCGTCACCGGAGGGGCTGCTGATCAGCTTCTCGGACGAGGTCCCGGAGAGCGATGGCGGCAGCGACATCGGGGTCGCGGCCGCCGCACTCGGGGAAGCACGGAGCGCCCTGGACGGGGGCCGCCCCGAGGATGCAGAGCGGGCCTTCGCGAGCGCGGCCGACGAGGCGCGAAGCGCGGGAGCACTCGACCGACAGAGCGACGCCCTCCGCGGCGTCGCGCGCGCACAACAGATCCAGGGCCGGCACGCCGAGGCCCTCGCCAGCTACCAGAGCGCGCTGTCGCTGGCCGAGAGCGCCGGCGACGACACGCGCGTTGCGGCGGCGCTCGGCGGTCTCGGCAGTGCGCACTTCGCCCTGGGCAACACGGAAGAGGCCGAGCGCCTGGCCACGCGCGGGCTCGAGCTGGTCGACGTGGCGAAGACGCCGACGCTCGCGTCCCAGCTGCAGAACGGCCTCGGAACCCAGGAACAGGATCGCGCCGACTACGACGCGGCACTCGCCCGATACGAGGAGGCGGCCGGTCTGGCGAACGCCGCGGGCAGCTCGACCGACGAGGCGATCGCCCTCTCGAACGCCGCACGAACGGCCGTCGCCGCCGGTCTCCCCGATCGCGCGGGGGCCCTGGCCGACCGCGGACGCGAGCTCATCCCGTCCCTGCCCGGGAGCCAGACGGCCGTCTACGTCACCATCCACGTCGCCGGCTCTCTCGATCGCCTGGGCGAGCACGACGCC
>JANQSB010000019.1 GCA_028284295.1 Myxococcota bacterium
GACAGTTATGCAAACCCTCGACTTCGTCTCAGGTTTGCATAACTGTCTCGAATTCTCCCAACCCCTCTCGTGTTTATATCAGGCTATACAAACACTGAAAACGTTTTCTACTGCTTAATTAGTAATTATGCAGCTTGTTTCTCTTTAATAATAATAAAATTTTCATTATTGTTCCCACGCAATATTCACCATGCAACTTTCTTTCCAGCCTTCTTGATCACAGTGTCTGGTGTTCCCAGCCACAAGAAACTTTCTTCTGCCATGTGCGCCCACCACTCCTGACCGAGGGCGCCGCTCGGGTTGGGGGCGGCATTGATGGCGCTCTGCTCCGACACGAGCGTCTGCATGTTCGCGTTGGGCGTCTGGGTCCAGGTGTCGGTGGCCGGGTCGTAGCGCTCGCTGCGGTTGCCGGCGTCCTTGGCGAAGGTGGCCCAGATGGTGTTGTCCGGGAGCGTCACGTTGGTGCCGTACCAACGGAGGTCGTTCATGTCCGAGAGGGCGTTCCAGGTGAGCGTCGCCGGGTCGAAGCTCGAGGTGCGCCGGTCGCTCGGGTTGCCTCCCGCCGCGACGATCACGCCGCTCTCCAGGGTCGAGATCCCGGCGCAGAACATGTCGTGGAAGTTGCTGTCGACGTTGAGGAAGCTCTCGCCCACGGGATCGAAGACCGAGGCGTGGGTGAAGGTGGGCCCACTCGGGAAGGCGTTCGTCTCCGTGGAGGACCACGAGAGGACCCGACCGTCCGGGAGGTTGGCGGCCGAGATCGCGATGTGGGGCCAGGTGATGACCGGCCCCCAGAGGCCGTAGTCGGCCGGATCGAGCTGGATGAAGGCAAGCTGTCCGTCGGCGGGAATCGGCTCGTAGTCGGGATTGCCCGTCTTGTAGCCGACCTCGAGGACCTGGCCGCCGGTCTTCTCGAAGAACTCGACACGCAGGGTGTGGGTCCCGGCCGTGAGCGTGGTCGCGCCCGTCCGGACCCGCGCACCGTGAAGGCCGTCGTTGTCGACGACCAGGCTGCCATCGATGTAGAGCCGGGAGCCGTCGTCCGAGTTCGTGAAGAACTCGTACTCGCCGGTGGTCGGCGCGTTCAGGGTGTTGGTGAAGACCAGCGCGAAGGTGTCGGTCTGGCTCGTGACGCCCAGGGAGATCGTCGACGACTGCCCGGTGGCGATCGGTGTCAGCCCGCTGAAGACCGGCAGCTCGTCGAAGCTGCCGTCGTAGACCTCGTAGTCGAAGTCGGCCGAGGCCGGCAGCGCCATCGACGAGGCGGCCAGCAGCCCGGCGAGCAGCAGGGCGAGGCGGCGGCAGCGAGGGCGCTGGGGCGTCATTCAGGGGGGGGTCCAGGCTGTGTCGAATTGCCGCAGCGAACGCGGCGACGATTGCAGCTGACCTGCCGGCGGCTGAGCCCCTCGATGCCTCCCGGGCCTGTTGACGGCAAGTGTCGAAGTGAAAGTACCACGGGGACGGTGATAGGTGACACCGAATTCTGGTGGGATCGCCCCAGCCCGGGGCGTCAGGGGCCAGGGAGCGCGCAGGGAAGCCTCTGGCAGAGCCCCGACCCCGGCCTGGTAGGCTTCCGGCGATGGCCGACCCGAGCGCTCGGACCGGGCTCATCGCCGCCCTGGCTACGGCTGTCGCCCTGGCGGCCATGTTCGCCCTGACCGGCACCTTCTCTCCCGACCAGGTCCCGGACTACGCGAGCTCACCGCGGCAGATCACGGGCATGGCCCTGATGCTGACGCTCATCCCGCCCTACTTCGTGGCGGCGCTGTGGCTCACCCGGGCCCGCTCGTTGGCGCTGATCGACCAGCTGCGGCCTCTGGTGCCCGACCCGGCGGTGGTCGAGCGGGCCCGCGAGACCGTCGCCCGCTCGGTCCGGGATCACTGGAAGCTCGGGACCGCGGTGGGTCTCGTCTTCGGGCTGCTCAACACGGAGCCCATCAAGGCCTTCACGGAGAGCCCGATCCCCGGAGTCGAGGGCAGCATCTCCATCGGGCAGCTGCTGCTGTGGTGGCTGATCGGACTGATGCTGTTGTCCCGGATCGCGACGGCTCGCGCGATCCGCGGCCTCGGTGCTGCCGTCGAGGTCGACGTCCTCCGGCTCGAGCGGCTCCGCGCACTGGGACGGGCGGGCGTCGTCGACATCGTCGTGGTCGCGGGCGCGCTCCTGCTGTCGCCCCTCCAGTCCATCGACGCCGAGTTCCGCTGGTACAACTATCGCTTCGCGATCGTCGTCGCCCTGCCCTCCGCCGCCTTCTTCTTGACCTGGCCCCTGCTTCCCGTCCATCGCCGGATCCAGGCCGATCGCGACGCGCGGCTGCGCGCGGTGGAAGCCCAGCTCGACCAGGCCGGCCCCGCGGCGAGCACCGAGAGCCTGGAGGCCCTGCTCGCCCACCGCGATCGCCTGAGGACCGCGAGAACCTGGCCCCTCAGCAGCGCGACCCTGTCCCGGGTGCTCCTCTATCTGGTCCTGCCCCCGCTGGCATGGGCCGGTGCGGCGCTCGTCGAGCAGGTGATCGAGTGGGCCCTGAAGCGCTAGGCGGCGAGTGCTTCGCATCCGCTTGCGGGGGAGCCCGGCGCGAAAGCCGGGCTAGACTCGCTGCCCCCACGACGTCCTGGAGGTCCGTCATGAGAGCTGGAAGACTTCGAACCGCGCTCGCTGCGACACCTACGACGCTGATCCTGCTCGTCGTCCTCGCGGCCAGCGGCGCCGGATGCACGTCGCGCACCCAGATCCAGGCGGAGAACGAGATCGCTACCGCCCGCTTCGCCATCCGGGACGCACGCGTGAGCGGAGCGGAGCAGACCGCTCCCGAAGAGCTCGCCGAGGCGGAACGCCGCCTCGCCGAAGCCGAGGCCGCCAAGGGAATCGAGGCGGAACGGCATGCCGAGGCCGCGACGGTCCATGCACAGCTGGCCGCCGCCATCGCGACGCGGGAGCAGGCACGAGCCCGACAACGGGACGCGACCCGCCTGCAGAACGAGGCGGGCGACCTGCAGGAGAGGACGACGCAAGCCGTGGAGGAGCAGACCCGATGAACGGCACCCGCACGCTGACACTCATCGCGACGGCGGCCGCCATGGCCCTCTCCTGCGCGACCCCCGACGAGACGTCCCTCGTGCGCGCGCGCGCCGAGATCGACAAGGCCCGGGCCAGCGGCATCGTCGCCGACGACTCGCTCGACCTGCGGGAGGCCCGCCGCCGGATCGCCGCGGCCGAGAACGAGTTCCACAACAACGGCGACCAGGCGCTCATGGACCACGAGGCACACCTGGCCGAGACCTACGCCCAGGTGGCGCTCGCTCGAGCCGAAGCCCAGGCGCTCGACGCGGACGTCGCGGCGTCACTCGATCGGGCGCGACTCGAGACGGCCGTGACCCGGGGCGCCGTGGAGGCCGCCATCCGCAACGCCCAGGCCCTCGACGCCGAGCAGACCGAGCGCGGTCTGGTGCTCACCCTGGGCGGTGTGCTGTTCGAGTTCGACAGCGACGAGCTGAAGTCCGAGGCTCGGGTCTCGGTCGCCCGGGTGGCCGGCTTCCTGATCGCCCTCGAGGACCGCGAGGTGGTCGTCGAGGGGTACAGCGACAACATCGGGAAGGAGGACTACAACGTCGACCTCTCCACGCGGCGCGCCGAGAGCGTGCGGCAGGCCCTGATCCAGGGCGGGGTCGACGCGAGCCGCGTTGCGGCGGACGGCTACGGGCCCGCGCATCCCGTGGCCACCAACGCGACCGAGAAGGGACGCCAGCAGAACCGCCGGGTGGAGCTGGTGATCCTGGAGCCCGGTCGCCGCGCGGCCGACGCACTGCGCTAGGGTCGGTCTGCACAGGCTGCAGACCCGGCAGCAAGCGAACGCGCAGCGTTCGCCGGCTAGGCGGGCCGGGCGAGGATCTCCCGGATCCGGGACTGGAAGTAGAACACGCCGGCCTCGTGCCGCGGCGACAGGCGTCCCGTGTCGTAGACGCCCGCTTCGAGGTTGGTCTGCACCGCCTCGCAGATGGCCCGGTCCTCTTCGGTGACCTCCTGACACATGGAAAGGGCATCCCCCGGGTCGGCGCCTTCCGAGAACAGGAAGAGATACTCGATGCACATCTCTCCGGGCGAGACCGGAAGCATGCGCTCGACCGACAGCCCTTCTCCGTAGACGTTGAGGGCCACGTTCGGAAACAGCCAGGCCCACAGCCCGTCGTACACCGGCTCGGCGACGCGGGGCCGCGACGGCGCGTGGTGGGTGACGACGCCCTCCCCTGCCCGGACCTCGTATCCCTTCACGTCGATCTCGCGGTGCAGCCGGGGATGGACGTAGGGGATGTGGTAGCCCTCGAGGTAGTTCTCCACGTAGGTCTTCCAGTTGCATCGGATGCGGTGGGAGACGCGGCGATGGAGACGGTACCCCTCGAGGGGCAGGTCCTGGGCGAGCCCGGGCAGTCGACCCAGGGCGGCTTCGAGCGGACCCGCTTCGAGGTCGAGACAGACGAAGACGAAGCCGCGCCACAGGTCCACCTGCAGCGGCGTCAGGGCGAGAGCGCGGGGATCGAAGGCCTCGGCGTCGCCGAAGTCGGGAGCGCGCTCGAGACGTCCGGCCTCGTCGTACACCCAGCCGTGGTAGCGGCACTGCAGGCGGGGAACCCGACAGGGACCTCCGGTGCCGTCTGCACCGGTCCCGACGATGGGGCCGGCCCGGTGGCGGCACACGTCGTGGAAACCGCGCAGGACGCCGTCGCGCCCGCGGCGCACGAAGATCGGCCAGCCCGCCAGGCGCTCGCTGATCGTCGCGCCGGGCCCGTCCAGCTCGGACACGTGGGCCACCAGGAGCCACTCCTTCGAGAAGAGCTGGCGGCGCTCCTGCGCGAAGACGTCTTCGCTGCGATACAGCTCGGCGGGCAGCGTCTCGGCGCGGGCGAGACGTCGCTGGAAGTCGCCCTCGGTTCCCATCGGGGCGGAAGATAGCCGCGGGCGTCGTGCGCGTGTCCAGCTGGTACCCTCCGATCATGGCCGAGGCCTCGACCGGCTCCCCGGATTCGGCGCAGGTGCTGGCGTCGCGTCCGTGGACGCAGGTGTGGACGGACGCGCTGCCCGTCGCGCCGGCGTGGGTCGGCGCTGCGTTCGCGGGCGGCGACGTGGTGCTGGGCGCCCTCTTTCTCGCGGTCTTCGCGATGGACGGGACCTCCGGGGTCCCGGCCGACGAGGTGCTGCTGAGCACCGTCGTCTTCGGCCTCGAGATCGGGTTCGCGATCGCCGCCCTCGCCTACGCACGTCGCGGCTACGAGTCCACCCTTCGCGCGCTCCTGCCCTCCCTCTCGGCAAGCGAGGCGGAGCTCGTCGAGCTTCGGCAGGAGGTACTGGGCTTCCGGGTCTGGCCCCAGCGCCGGATCGGCCTGGCATCCGCGGCGATCGCGATGTTCGTCACCTACTTCACCACCGACCTCGCCGAGCGTACCGGAGGTCCCGTCATGGCGTGGGTGCTGGGCCAGAACGCGATCGCCTCGTGGCTGGTCGTGCGCACCATCGCCCACGACCTGCGGGTTTCGAACGCACTCTCCCGGGGAACGGAGCGGCTCGCACGGGTCGAGCTGCTGGACCTCTCCCCCTTCGCGCCCCTGGCAGCCCGCGGACTCCAGAGCACGCTCGTCATCGTCCTCGCCATCTCCATCACGTCGCTGCTCTTCGGAACCGGCGGAGACATCTCGCCGCTGCTTCCGGTGGTCCAGACCGGCACCGTACTGCTCGCCGCGTTTGCGCTGGTGCTGCCCAGTCTGGGGATCCGGAGACGCGTCCGGGCCGCCAAGCAGGAGGAGCTGCTGCGACTATCGGCGGAAGTTCGCAATCTGCGAGCGACGGGTTCGGGCGCGGGCGGGAGCGGCCCCGATCGGGAGTCGCGCCTCGATACGCTCTTGTCGCTCAAGCACCACGTGGGGGCGGCGCGCGAGTGGCCCTTCGATCTGGGGACCCTGGGCCGCTTCGCCCTCTACGCCGCCATCGGCGTGGGCTCCTGGCTCGGAGGCGCCGCCGTCGAGCGCCTCCTCGATCTCGCCCTGGGCTGAAGCCTATCGGTCGAAGTTCAGGGGTCGAGGCTCAGGGGCCCGGGGCAGAGCGCCCGGCGCTGCCCGTCCTAGCGGTCGGCTGCCAGCCCTTCGAAGTACGAGCGCAGCGTGGTTCGCCCGACGCTCGGGGCCACGCCGTCGATCTCTCCGGCGGTGACGATGAACTCGAAGAGGTCGCCGAACTGCTGGTTGAGCGCCCCGATCAGGCGTACGCCGCCGCGCATCAGCCACAGCGGCAGCACCGTGATGCGAGGCGGCTTGCCGAGTACGTCGAAGGCCAGCTCGGCGGCCTCGCGCTGGGTCAGGGTCTCCGGCCCGCCGGCACCGATCTCCCGGGCGCTCGACTCCATGGCATCCACACAGACCTCGGCGAGATCCGCGCCGTGGATCGGGTTGAAGCGGTTCGTTCCTTCGCCGACCAGGAAGGCGCGTCCGCGTCGCGCCATGTCGAGCAGGACCCCCATGTCCGAGAAGTAGCCGGACGGGCGCACGATCGTGTGCGGGAGGCCCGACTCGGCGAGCGCCGCGACCACCTTCTCGTGTGCGCGCACGATCTCGAGGTGCCGGATCTCGTCGGCACCCCAGAGTGAGACGTAGACGAACTTCTCGACTCCGGCCTGCCTGGCGAGATCCACCAGCCGGCGATTCGCGCGGTGGTCGACCTCGTCGAAGCTGAGCCCGTCCCGCTGTCGCGAGATCCCGATCGAGGAGAAGACGAGGTCCACCCCGTCCATCAACCCGTCCAGGGTCTCGGGCTTCGTGACCTCCCCGACGAACACCTCGTCCGCGAACTCCGCCACCGGCGGTGCGGTGAACGGGCCCGGCTCGCCCAGCCGCGCTTCATCGCGCGTCAGTGCCCGGACGCGGTAGCCCCGCTGGTGGAAGGCTCGGACGGCGTACTTCCCGAGGTAGCCCGTCGAGCCGGCCACCAGAACGGTCCGGGTCATCGTCCGACACCTCCGCGGGAGACGCGATGCACCGCCTGCACCCGGCGCAGAGGCCTATCCCCCGCCCGCACCGGCGAGGGGCAGCAGCTCGCGCGGCTGCGGTGGAGCCTCGGCGGTACCGGAGAGCTCGACTCCGGCGGCCGCCGCCAGCCCGGCGAAGGACTCCTCGATCGCGTCCACGAAGAAGTCGAGGTCCGGCATCAGGTCGTAGTCCGCCGTGAAGCCCCAGAAGATCCTGCCGTCGTAGCTCATGAGGGCGATCCCGAGGCCGATGTTCTCCAGCAACGGAACCTGCGGGATCATGGCGAGCAACGGCGCACCCAGCATGTAGAGGGGGAACTGGGGGCCCGGCACGTTCGTGACGATGAGGTTCACCGGGCCCGGGGCCATCCCGACCCCCAGGGCGAGGATTCCCGAAGGTGCGAGCTCGGCGGCCGCCATCAGCATGTCCATCCCCATCGCCTGTCGCGAATCCTTCAGGCGCTGGGTCTCGGCGTGGATCGCGTCGAGCTGTGCGATCCGGTCGGACTCGGCAACCGGCAGGTCGACGAACCAGGTCGACACCCGGTTCCCGCTGGCGCTGTGATCGTCCGCCGCCCGCAGGTTGACGGGTGTCGAGGCGCGGAAGACGATGTCGTCCAGGGAGACGCCGCGCTCCAGCAGATAGCGGCGGCAGGCTCCCGTGACCGTCGCCAATACGACGTCGTTGATCGTGCAGCCGAGCTCGCGCCGCACGGCCTTCAGGTCGGCGAGCGACATTCCCAGCCAGTCGAAGCGGCGATGCGGGCCCAGGCGCCCGTTGATGGGCGTCTCGGAGGAGAGGCTCGTCGAGCTTCGAAAGAAGTCGCCCAGCGCGCGGGCGCGGGTGGCGAGCTCGGTGCCGACGTCCTCCACCTCCTCGCGGAAGGCGCGCAGGCCTCGCAAGGCTCGCAGCGGCAGGCTGGCGTAGCGCCAGGCCTCGTCGAAGGCGAGCTGCTGGCGGGTGGGCGGCGGGCGCGGCGTCCACGGCTCGGGCTCCGGAATCCGGGTCTCCGGGCTCGGGGACAGCAGCACCTGTGCGGCCTCGACTCCGGCCGATCCGTCCAGCATGCAGTGGTGGGTCTTGGCGATGATCGCGAAGCGATCGTGTTCGAGGCCCTCGACCACCCAGATCTCCCACAGGGGCCGCCGCCGGTCGATGTGATTGGCCAGCACCCTCGATGCGACCCGCCGCAGGTCGTCCTCGCCTCCCGGCCGCGGCAGGCTGACGTGCCGGACGTGGTAATCGAGGTTGAAGTCCGGGTCGTCGACCCAGACCGGCCGGTCCTCGATCGGGATCCAGAGCAGCTTCTGGCGGTAGCGGGGAATCCGGTGCAGCGCCCCCGCGTAGGCGGCGCGGATCCGATCGATGTCGACGCCGCCTTCCGGGGTCCGCAGCGGTCCGGCCTCGAAGACCTCGATCGCCGCCACGTGCATCGGCGTCGTCGGCGTCTCCTGCAGCAGGAAGCTGTTGTCCATCGCCGAGAGGCGCTCGTAGAAGTAGCCCGCCATCGTTCCCGTTCCTCGCCGAAGATCTCCTTCCGCGTTCAGCGGCCGGCCGGCCCCAGAACTCGAGCCCCTTTGCCGCGTCCGGAAGACCCGGTCGAGCCTCGCTTCAGGCGGGGTCGGGGATCCAGCTCGAGTGGAACCCGGACACCACGCGATGCGGGATGTGGATCTCCGCCAGCGGCTCCGCGCTGATGTTCGCGGCGTCCAGGATCACCATGTAGCTGGTGTCCGTCTCCGGCTGCCAGACGAAGGTCATCAGGTAGCCGTCGTCCTCGGCCTTGCCGTTCTCGCGCGGCACGAAGACCGACTCGCCCGGCTCGTGGCCTTGCGGGAACTTGTGGATCTCCTTCGTGGCGCTGTCGTCCAGGTCGTACTTGTTGACCTGTCCGCCGACGTTGCCGTTGGCGGGATCGCCACCCAGTGCGTAGCCGAAGCGGTTCCGGTGACCCTGGAGGCTCGGCGGGATGCGCGGGAACTCCGACGCATCGTCGTCGAGGTAGCCCTCCTTGACCGCGCCGGAGCTCAGGCTCAGGCGCCACTGGTAGAGACGCGGCATGTCCTCCGGAGGCGGAGGATTCGACATGTCCATGTCGGGGGTGTCCCGCCAGATCTCGGGAACGCGCATCCCGTAGACCACCACGTCGTCGCCGTCCTCGTAGGCGTTCAGGGTGTGGAAGCAGTAGCCGGGCGCCACGTCGAACCACTTGACCTGATCGTCGCTGCCTTCGCGGGGCATCACACCGAAGCGCGCCGGGTAGTCGTCGCTCCAGCGGATCGGCATGCCGCCCTGCATCGCGAGCTCCATGTCGAAGACCGCCGGCAGGTCCATGAAGATCGTGTGATTCCGACTGGCCGCGAAGTCGTGCATCATCGTCGGACCCGTCACGGAGATCTCCGTCGACTGCACCAGGTTGCCCTGCGCATCGACGCGGAAGTAGGTGAGATACGGCGGAATCGGCGCATAGCCGAAGGCGAGCATCTCGCCCGTGTCCGGGCAGAACTTCGGGTGGGCGGTGAAGGGGCCCGCGAGCTTGCCGCCGAAGGTGTGCGGCCCCACTGTGTCGAGCTCCTTCGTGAGCTCGTAGGGGAAGGAGCCCTCTTCGAGCGCCAGGATCTTCCCGCCGTGACCGATGATGTGCGTGTTGGCCGCGGAGACCGAGTAGTCGAAGGTGAGCTTCTCCTTGTCGATCGCGAGCGTCAGCCGGTCGACCCCCGGGTGCTCGAACATCGGGGTGCGCACCCAGCGGTTGCGATACCAACGCGCCTGGCCCTCCGACAGCTCGACACCGTGGACCATGCCGTCCCCGATGAACCAGTGCTCGGTGTAGCCGGTCTGGGGATTGGCGGTGTTCCGCATGTAGCGGCCGTTCAGCTCACGCGGAATCTCGCCCTTGACCTGGAGGTCGGTGACGGTGACCTCTTCGAAGACCGGCTTGCGGCTCCCGATGAGGTGCCAGGGTGCATCCGGGGCCTCGCCCCGGGGATCGCGTTCGACGCTGCTCATGAGGACTCCTCGTCAGTCGTGACCGTGGTTCGCGGCCTCGGCTCGCGGTGCCAGGGAACCCCCCGATTCTACCGCTCGCGAGAGCGCGTCTGGGCGGGTGGGCTCAGGCGGCGCGCCTGCGGAGCCCCAGCACCCCGCCAGCGGCCAGCAGCCCCATCATCAGGGCCTGTGCGATCGGGCCCGCGACGGGGAGCTGCCCCGTCGCCGTCGACCCGGCGATGAAGTAGTACTGATCGCCGATCTGCGAGGGAAGCGTCGCCTCCATCGTGAAGCTCTGGTAGTCGTCGCTGAAGGTCAGCGGCAGCGATGCGACCCGCGGGAAGCTCAGCACGTCGATGGCGATGGTCGAGCTGTTGTCGTGATCCACCTGGGTCGTTCCCGAGGCCGGCAGCCCGAAGCTCCCGCAGATCATCCCGGTGCCGATGTTCTCGCAGAAGAGCTCGTTGTGGACCAGACCGGTGAGGTCCGACGACCAGCTCGTCACGACGCCGTCCACCATGGTCCCCACCGCGCCGGAGACGTTGGTGTCGTTCAGCCCGGTGATCGTCGCGATCGTCGGAACGCTGGCGTCGGTCGGATGGAACCAGTCCATCAGGATGATCGTGATCTCGCCGTCGATGATGTTCCCGTTGCCGTCGTCCGGGAACTCGACGCGCATGATGTTCAGCGTCTCTTCGGGCGTGTCCCCGCCGTAGTTCACCGGGGGCGTTGCGAGGCTGCCGTCCAGCCAGGTCGGGGTGTCGCCCGTGCCATCGAAGAAGTCCTCCGCGCTGGAGACCGTCGTGATGAGCCGGCTGTAGGGCGTCAGGATGTAGTCGACCGTGACGGTCGCCGAGGCGGGTCCGGCGAAGCCCAGGGTCCCGGCCAGGGCGAGAGCCGCGAGCCAGGAGACAGGAGTCTTCGTGTCGAGCCGCCGCATAACACCTTCGATCAGAGCTGCGCGAGCCATTTCCGGAATGTCCTCTTCATTGCCATCGGGGTTGAGCTGCAGACGATGCGAGCGCCGATTTCGCGGTCGGAATATCTCAACAGTCGACCAATCGAGTCAAGCACTTCCGGGCATTCGCTTCCGGTTTCGACGCGGCCGTGTCGGTTCCGGTGCGCGGCTGTGTCTTATCGAAGCCGCAACCCGCGACGCGCGAGGCCGAGCGCTAGTTCGGTCATTCCAGGGAGCGCGCTCCGGCGTCTCGCCTTGGGCCGCGCGCGGCGGCCCGGCTGGCGCGCCCGGCTCTAGAAGAACACGAAGGAGCGGACCACCACGTTGCGCCGACACGGCGCGTCGGGAGGCGCCGTCGGGTCGATGCTCGAGGTGTGGAACGACCAGCGAGACACGGACCCGTCCGTGATCGAGTCGTAGCACTTCAGCATCGAGACCTCGTGCGGCTGCTGCCGGGGAAGCCAGTACCACTCGTGCTGCGACCGATAGGTGAAGCGGGTCGTCTCGCCGACCCGGTCGTCGTAGACGCGGTAGTTGTTGATGTAGGGCTGGTCGGCGAAGGACGGCCAGGCGCACAGGACGAAGGGGTTCTGCCGGACCGTCTCCATCGGCTTCGCCAGGTTGATCGAGCAGAAGCGCCGCGACATCCGCGCCTCGACCTCCGACTCCGAGAGGTGCTGCGTGCGTCCGAAGTTGCGGAGGTTCTTCGAGAGCAGCTCGCGACAGCGGACCCGGCCGCTGTTGTCGTTGAGGTCGTTGTGGACGAGGTTCGCGTAGGCGGCGTTGACCCCGGGGTTCTTGTTCGCCTGGTCCTCCGTCCGGTCGCCTTCGTAGTCCTTGTCGAAGACGTCGTGGTTGTAGACGAGCGCATCGACGGCGTCCGGGTAGAAGTCGAGCAGCAGCTGCTCCATCTCCGGGTAGAAGACCCGCTCGACCTCGGCCGCGTCGTAGAAGTTTCGGCACTTCGACTCGCAGTGGGCGATCGCGACCCCCAGCCGGTCCATGCACTCGCGGCTCTCGGGAGACAGGCCCGGGTAGTACTCCGCGATCCGCCGGGCGTCCCGAAGCACCTGCGGGAAGTAGAGACAGCGCCGAACGTTGTCCCGCTCGTCCTGGCGCAGCGCGGCCGCCTCGGCCCGGCGTTCGGGATCGTGCCAGAGCGCATTCGACGAGACGATCGAGTAGGAGGGACGGTCGTAGACCGTGTAGCGGAGGGGAACGGCCAGGCCGCCCCCGGGCGCCCCGATCCCCTCTTCGCGGATGTAGTCCATGCACTCCGAGAAGCGGCGGAAGCCGAAGCCCCACTCCGACTCGATGGGCCCCGGAGGCGCGCCGTCCAGACGATCGACCAGGGCCTGCCCCTCGCCCGACGCG
>JANQSB010000032.1 GCA_028284295.1 Myxococcota bacterium
CGTCGAGCTCCTCGGGCGCGGTGTGGCGTGGCTCGACACGGGCACCCACGAGTCTCTGCTACAGGCCGCCAACTTCATCCAGGCGATCCAGGACCGGCAGGGTCTGAAGGTCGCGTGCCTGGAGGAGATCGCGTACCGCAAGGGCTACTTCGGCCGTGAGCGCCTGCGCGAGCTGGGCGAACGGATGGCCAAGAACCAGTACGGCCAGTACCTGCTGCGCGTCGCCGACGAGGCCGACGAGGGCGCTCTGTGAAGTTCAGCGAGACCGAGCTTCCGGGCGTGATCGTGGTCGACCCGGACGTCCACGGCGACGAGCGCGGCTTCTTCCTCGAGACCTGGCATCGCGAGAAGTACGCGGCCGGCGGCATCGACGAGGACTTCGTCCAGGACAACCACTCCCTCTCCCGGCGTGGCGCGCTGCGCGGCCTGCACATGCAGCTCCGCTACGGCCAGGGCAAGCTGGTGCGTGTGATCGAGGGGGAAGTGCTCGACGTGGCCGTCGACGTCAGACGGGGCTCCCCGCACTTCGGGCGCCACGTGGCGGTGGCCCTGTCGGCGAGCAACCACCGCCAGCTGTACGTACCCCCGGGCTTCGCCCACGGCTTCCTGGTGACCAGCGAGGTCGCCCAGTTCGTGTACAAGTGCACCGAGCTCTACCACCCGGAAGACGAGATCTCGATCGCCTGGAACGATCCGGAGCTCGCGATCGCCTGGCCGGACCCGGCGCCGGTGCTGTCCCCGAAGGACGCCGAGGCACCGCCCCTGTCGGCATGGATGGACCGCCTCCCGGTCTACGAAGGGGGATGAAGTCCCGCTCGCGAACGATCGGGTTCGCGGGCCAACGCCGGCCGCACGGCTGCGCGACCCGAAGAGGGCGCGCCGTGGCAGCTGGGCTCGTGCTGCTGCTGGCGGGCGCCTGCCAGCAGGTCTCCCCGGCGCCCGTGGCCTTCGAGGATCGCCGCACGACGGCGGGGGTCGAGCTCCATGTCGTGGTGCGACACCCCGACGAGGCACCCGCACGGATCGCCCTCGACGAGGCGTTCGAGGCGGCGGCCGCGGTCGGCGGCCTGTTGCGCGCGGGGCGCGCGGGTAGCGAGATCGACCTCCTGGGCAAGGTGCCGAGCCACCTGTGGATCGAGATCTCCGAGCCCACCTACGCGGCCATCGCCCTGGGTGCCCGCATCGCGGAGGAGACCGACGGCGCCTACGACTACACCTGGCCCGCACTCCTCAAGCTGTGGAGGCGGACCGACTCGCCACGCGAGTTCGAGCTGGAACGGGTGCTGCGACGGGTGGACTGGGAGGACGTGGAGATCCGCGACGACGGTGGACTGCAGGCGCGCCGCCTGAACCGACGCACCGAGATCGACCTGGGAGGACTGGCGCGCGGCGCCATGGTGGACGCCGCGGCGGAGCGTCTGCGCGAGCTGGGAATCGCCGCGGCGCGCGTGTCGACGATCACCGAGCACCGCTTCTACGGCGGCGACGCACCCCACCCGTGGCGCGTGGCAGCTCCCGGCACGCCGGCCCTGTCGGCGCGCGAAGGCGCGGTCGCCTGGGTGCTGCAGGGAGAGAGCGCCCGCTACGACCCACGCGACGGGCTGCCGGTCCGAGAGACCCGCTGGACCTCCGCGCGCGCCGAGAGCGCCGCGGCCAGCGCCGCCTACGCGGAGGCACTCTTCGCGATGGGAGCGGAGGCCGGCGACTGGGCCCGCGACCACCCCGAGCTCGGCTGCCGCTTCGAGCTGGCCGGACGCTGAGCCTCTCGCGACGCCCGGGCCTCAGCGCTCGCGCAGGGGCAGCACCTTCCCGTCGAGGCCCACGGGTGCCGGGATCTCGAGGTAGCTCGCGAGGGTCGGCGCGATGTCCACCGGCGAGGCGGCCTTGTCGTAGATCTTGCCGGCATCGACGTCCGGACCCATGAAGACGAGCGGCACCGCGCGATCGTAGAGATGGGGCGATCCGTGGCTGGTCGGGATCCAGGTTCCGAGCAGACAGTCCTCGGCGACCTGGATGGAGAGATCCCCGGAGAGGCCCTCGACCCAGGAGTTGCGGTAGAAGGTCGCCATGGGCTCGGGACCCTCGCCGGCCAGCACCTCTTCTGCGGTCCACACGCGGCCGACGCCGGGCTGCGACTCGAGCCAGGTGGTCGCGAGCGCCATCACGCGCGCGCGGATGGCGGGGTCGCCCGCCACGCGGCTCGGAACCAGGTGCAGCTGCTCCCCACGCGACCGGAACCAGGGTCCCTCACCGGCTCCGCGAAGCTTCGAGTCGAGGAAGGCCTCGAGCCGCTCCAGCATCCCGTCCAGGTCGACGCGTCCGCCCGGCACGCGGCACTGGCTTCGCTTCGTCTCCTGCAGCCACTGGGGCAGGGTCAGCACGCCGTGGTCCGCGGTCAGCACCACCACGTAGCGGTCCTCGCCCACGTGACGGTCGAGGAAGTCGAAGAAGTCGCCGAGCATCCGGTCGAGCCGGGTGAGCGCGTCCCAGGCCTCCCAGCTCTCGGGCCCGTACAAGTGACCGACGACGTCGGTGGCCGACAGTCCGAGCGCCAGCAGGTCCGGCCCGTCTCCGAGACCGAGCCCTTCGTTCTCCACCAGGCTCTTCGCGAACGCCAGGGTCACGCGATCGGCGAAGGGTGTCGGATAGAGGCGGTCGGCGGGATGCCGCGCGCGATCGTGCACGTGCCGGGGCTCGCGCAGCAGCGGGTGCGGCTGGGTGCGGGAGAGCATCGGGCTCTCGTGTCGGTAGTCGTCGGGTCGCGGCGCCTTCCCGGCGTCGCGAACCGTCTCCGGCAGGTAGACCCAGTCCTGGGGCAGCCCGCCGAGAATCTGCTCGGGGCGCCAGCCACCCACCCAGGCCGGCAGCGTCTTCTGGTAGTAGCGGCTGGTCACCCAGGCGGGCTCGGCGCCCCGCACCAGCCAGTAGGCGGCGTCCGGACCCATGCCCGCCATCGTGATCGCCGCGCGATCCTTGCCCGACACGGCGAAGACCCGGCTCGACTCGTCGCTCGACTTCATCCAGTCGCCGAGCGCGCTCGACCGGAGCACGGCCCCCGAGCGACCGTCCTCGGGCTTGCCGGGAGCGCCGCGCGCGCCGACCAGCACGCCCTCGCGCGTGCGGTCCTCGACGCAGTAGCGCTTCTCCAGGGTCTCGGGGTCGAGCCAGCTGTTCGCGGGGATGCCGACCCGCGACGGGTGGCGCCCCGTCAGCATGACCGCATGCCCCGGGCAGGTCTCCGTGAAGGCGTGCTCCAGGGCGGCCTCGACGAAGGCGCGCCCGTCGTTCACCAGCCTTCCCAGTCCGCCGGGCATCGACCCGGAGAGCCGGTCCGGCCGCAGCTGGTCGACCGCGACGAGAACCACCAGCCGGATGTCGCGCGGCTCCTCGTCGTCGGCTGCCCCCGAGCCCTCCCCGCCCGAGCCCGCACAGGCCAGGGCCAGCGAGGTCGAGATCCCGAGAAGCGCGGCCGCTCCCGGAATCAGTCGTCGCGACATTCTCGGCAGTGACCGTAGAGCTCGTGGCGATGGCGGAGGACGAGGAACTCGTGCTCCGCGGCGATGCGGTCCTGGGTGCTCTCGATGGACCGGCACTCGAACTCGATGATCTTCCCGCAACGCGTGCAGACGAGGTGGTCGTGATGCTCGTGCTCGATCTCGTAGCGGGTGACGCCGTCGTCGAACTGGTGCTCCTCGGCCAGGCCCGCCTCGCACAGGAGCTTCATCGTGCGGTAGACCGTCGTGTAGCCGATGGTGGGGTTGGTCTCGCGCACGGACTGGTAGAGCTGGTCGCTGGTGACGTGGCCCTTGGCCTCCAGGAAGGCGGTGAGGATGATGTCCCTCTGCTTCGTGTGCTTGAGGTTGTGCTGCTCGAGGTACCGGGCCAGCGCCTCGCGCTCGACTTCGTGCGCCATGCCCCGAAAGTATCGGACCGCGACGGGGCCACCAAATCACGCGGCAGCCGTCAGTCGAGTGAGGGCGAAGGCCCCTCGGGCGGCGCCGAGACGCGCTCGATGGCCCGCTCGCGAAGCCGGTCGTCCAGCGCTGCGAGATTCGCGACCGCCGCGTCGTTGTCGCAATCGAGGGCCACCGCCCGCTCGAAGGCGCGTCGGGCGCGGCCTTCGTCGCCGCGGGCGAGCCAGACGAGGCCCAGGTGGTTCTGGACCTCCGACGCC
>JANQSB010000065.1 GCA_028284295.1 Myxococcota bacterium
TTGATGACGCCGTCGACGATCTGCCCGGTGTCCAGGGTCTCGAGCGTGTTCTCGCGCAGCTTGCGGCGCTCGGTCTCGAGCAGCGCACGCCGCGACAGCACGATGTTCCCGCGGCGCTTGTTGAACTTGATGATCTTGAAGCTGGTCTTCTCGCCGATCAGCCCCTCGAGGTTGCGCACGGGCCGCAGGTCGACCTGCGAGCCGGGAAGGAAGGCCTTCACGCCGATGTCGACCGAGAGGCCGCCCTTGACGCGGGCGATCACCGTGCCTTCGACGGACTCGTCGCCCTCGTAGGCGTTGCTGATCTCGTCCCAGATCTTGAGGCGCTCGGCCTTCTCCTTCGAGAGGACGACCCGCCCTTCCGAGTCCTCGGTCTGCTCGACCAGGACGTCCACGGTGTCGCCGACCTTGACGGTCATCTCGCCGTCGTCGGTCATGAACTCCCAGGCCGCGACCAGTCCTTCGGACTTGAAGCCGATGTCGACCTGCACGAAGTCGTCGTCGATCGAGAGGACCTTCCCCCGACTGACTTCGCCTTCCTTGATGGAGGGCGTCTCCTTGGTGAAGAGCTCGGCAAAGCTCTCTCCGGACTGGGTGTTGCTCGCTTCTGTGGTTTCGCTCATGAGTTTCGGTCGTTGCTCCTGGTGGCCGCCTCTTGGTGGGCAGCCTGGATTTCCGGGTTTTCGCCCCCGGATCGGGCGGAATGGGATTCGGGGCGGGCCCCAGTTTGCGATGTAACTCCCTGTTTCGCCACAGAATTATCGGGAGACAGGGAATCGACCCGGGCACGAGCGGCTTCCAGGAGCCGCTCGCGACGGGCGACCTGGCCCGGGTCGTCGCCTTCGAGCGCCTGGGCCAGCTCCGCCAGGGCGTCCGAGAAGGCCCGCAGGGGACCGGCCAGGGCCTTGTGGTTGAGCCCCAGGATGTCGGCCCACAGCTCGGGGTCGCTGCGAGCGATGCGAACGAAGTCGCGAAACCCGGTGGCGGCCAGCTCGGCGGCACGGTCCGGAGCCGACTCCAGGGCACGACCGTAGGCAAAAGCCAGCACGTGAGGCAGATGGCTCACCCAGGCGACGTCCGCGTCGTGGTCGCCCGGGGTTCGGACGACGACGCGGCTTCCGAGCGCCTCCCAGAAGGCGACCAGGCGGGTCACCGCCTCGGCATCCTCCGAGCCTCCGCGGGCCACCACACAGCAGGCCCCGTCCAGCAGATCCAGACGCGCGTGCTCGACACCCACGGCGTGGCTGCCGGCCATGGGATGGGACCCGACGAAGTGGACACCCGCCGGCACCAGTCCGGGAAGGCTGTCTGCGACGGCGCCCTTCACGCTCCCGACGTCGGTGACGATCGCACCGGAGCCCAGGCTGCCGGCCACCTCCCGCAGCACCGGCGCCATGGCGCTGACGGGCGTCGCCAGGATGACGAGATCGGCGCCGCCGACCGCGGCGGCCGCCCCGTCCTCGCGATCGAACACGCGGTCGACCAGGCCGCGCTCCAGGGCATGCTCGAGCGGCGCCCGGCGCCGGCCGTGTCCCACGACCTCGCCACACACGCCGCGCTGCCGAGCCGCACCCGCCACGGAGCCGCCCAGCAGCCCCAGGCCGAGCACCGCCATGCGCTCGAAGAGCGGCTCGCCGGACGGACTCACGATCCGGCCCCGATCCGCTTCGTCATCGCCGCGATCAGCCGCTCGTTCTCGTCCGGCGTTCCGATGGTCACGCGCACGCAGTTCTCGAGGCCGCTTCCGGGCAGGGGCCTCACGATCACGCCCTCGCGCAAGAGCGCATCGTAGACCTCGGGCCCGGGACGCGCAGTCCGCACCAGCAGGAAGTTCGTGTCGGTCGGCCAGACCCGCATGCCGAGAGCCTCGAAGGCCGCGGTGATGCGCTCGGCCCCCTCCCGGTTGCGCCGCAGGGTTCGCTCCACGTGCTCGGTATCGTCGAGCGCTGCGAGCGCGGCGACCTCGGCCAGACGGCTCACGTTGAAGGGGTGGCGGGCGCGGTTGAGGATGTCGGCCAGCTCCGGATCGCAGATCCCGTAGCCGATCCGCAGGCCCGCGAGTCCGTAGAGCTTCGAGAAGCTGCGCACCGAGATGGTGCCGGGACGCCGCGCGAGACAGGCCAGGGTGTCCGGAAAGTCGTCGCTGCGCGCGAAGTCCCAGTAGACCTCGTCGACCACGAGGATCAGGTCGTCGGAGAGCGCGTCGAGAAAGCTCTCGAAGGCGCGGGCGCCGAAGCTCGTTCCCGTCGGGTTGTTGGGGTTGCACAGGATCACCATCTTCGTGCGGTCGGTGACCGCCTTCGCCATGGCCTCCAGGTCGTGACACAGGTCCTCGTCCAACGGGATCTGTACCGAGCTCGCACCCATCCCCTTCACGACCACGGGATACATGGCGAAGGAAGGCCGGGCGTAGACGACCTCGTCCCCGGGAGCGAGGAAGCTCTTGGCCAGCAGCTCGAGCACCTCGTCGGCGCCGCAACCGAAGACCAGCTGCTCCCCGTCGACGCCGTAGCGGGACGCGAGCTTCTCGCGCAGCGCGAACGCCGCTCCGTCCGGGTAGCGGTGCATGTCTTCCAGGGCCTCTCGCATGGCGGCGACGGCGAGGGGCGACGGGCCGTGCGGGTTCTCGTTGGAGGCGATCTTGATCGCCCCCTCGATTCCGAGCTCCCTCTCGAGCTCCTCGACGGGCTTGCCCGGCTGGTACGGCTGGATCTCGAGGATGTGCGGGCGGACGAGCTTCTCCAGCGCCATCAGGAAGGCTCCGTGCGCAGCTCTCGATTCCCGGCAGCCCGTGGGTAGGAGCCCAGGATCTTGTGCGAGTGGGCGATCCCGGCCGCCTCGCGCAGCGCCTTGCCCACGGGCTCGTCCTCGGCGTGACCCTGCACGTCGACGAAGAACAGGTACTCCCAGGGCTTGCCCTTCATGGGACGGGACTGGATCGAGTTCAGGTTCACCCCGTAGCGGGCGAAGGGCTCCAGCAACCGGTGGAGCGCGCCACTCTGGTCCTTGCGGATCGTGAACACGGCCGACGTGATGTCGTCGCCGCTGGGCGCCGGCGACTCGCGCCCGATGACGAGAAAGCGCGTCGCGTTCCCGGGGCTGTCCTCGATCTCCCGCTCGATCACCCGCAGGCCGTAGACCTCGGCGGCCACCTCGCTCCCGATTGCCGCCACCTGAGGATCCGACGCCGCCAGCTGCGCGGCGCGCGCCGTGCTCGCCGTCTCGACGAGATCGGCTCCAGGGACGTTGCGCTGGATCCAGAGCCGACACTGGCCCAGCGGTTGGGGGTGCGAGGCGAGCTTCTCGGTGTCCTCGCGGCGGCCGGTGGACGAGGGCAGGCACTGGGTCACCTGCAACATCAACTCGCCGCAGATCGAGAGCTCCGACTCGACCAGGGCGTCGAAGGTCTCCGCGACGGCTCCCTCCGTGGTGTTCTCGACCGCGACCACGCCGTAGTGGGCCTTGCCCTGCTGGGTGAGGTGGAACACCTCGCGCACCGTTCCGGCGGGCATCCGATCGATCTGCGTGCCGAACTGTCTCGCCACGGCCTGATGGCTGAAGGTCCCCTCCGGCCCCAGGAAGGCCACCCGCACCACCTCCTCGAGCGATCGGGTCGCGGAGATGATCTCCGTGAAGACGTGCCCGATGGCGTCGGTGGGAAACGGGCCGTCGTTGCGCTGCTTGAGCCGCGCGATCAGGTCCCGCTCGCGACCCGCGACGTAGATGGGCGCGCGCCGCGTCCGCTTCTCCTCGCCCACCTGCTGCACGAGGCGCGCACGCTCGTTCAGCGCCGCCAGGATCTCGACGTCGATCGCATCGATGGCGTCTCGCAGGCGCGCGAGCTCGGGCGTGACCCCGGGCGCCTCGCCCACCCCTTCCCCATCGCCTTGCCGGTCGTCGGCCATCCGCTCCTCGCTCAAGGGCAGGTTGATCGGGGCCCGAAGCTCGGTCGGGCAGCTGGTGGAGGGGGGACGCCTGGACGGGATGACCCGGGTGCTCGCGTCCGCGCCAGTGTCCGCGCACGCGCCTGACAGGCCGCTAACCCCGCGGAAATGCTGGCGCAAGATATCAGGGCGGCCTCGGCCACGCAATTCGCCGGCAGCGGGATTCGCCTGCTAGGACAGGGGTTTATCGACACGCTGCCGCCGGGCTTCCCGAGGGGCGAAACTTCCGCCCCAGGTCCCGTAACCCACTGTCGCGAAAAGCGTTTCTTCCTGAGTGGGGAAATCAAGCCACGGCTCCGCCGGGTCGATAGGGGAGGAGCCGAGGAGCACCCGGAGACTCATGTCCGATCCGCACCAGAACGCCGCGACGTCCAGCTCGCGAGATCATCGCCGACACAGCATCTCGGCGAAGATCGTGTTCCTGGTGTTCCTGTGCACCTTCAGCACGGCGCTGGTGATCAGCGGGATCGCGATCCGGTCGACCCATCAGCATCTCCGCGAGGGGGTCGAACGGCACTACCCCGCCGCCCTGGAGCGGGCTCGAACCCAGCTCTCGCTGTGGCTCGCCGAGGCGGAGACGGCCCTGGTCGCGCTGCCCTCGAGCCGCAGTGGGCGCCGCCTGGCGACCGGGAGCCCGGCAGCCCGGGCCAATTCGGGCGACCGACTCGAGGAGTTCGCCGCCAGCTCGCTTCACTTCGACGCGCTCGCCCTGGTGAGCCCCGACGGCGATTGGGCCGTCGACCGGGGAGGCACCGGCGAGGCCGTCGACTCCCCGGAGTCGGCCTGGCTGCAGGCGGAGGACTCGCCACGCCGCGTGGTCCTTCCGGGCGAGCGGGCCGCGGCGGCGCTGGTCACGCCACTTCGGCCCGGGGATCCCGAAGCGGGACTGCTGGTGGCGCGCCTGGACCGCCTCCTCCTCGAGGAGCTGCTGCGTACCGAACGGCACCAGCTCGACGCCTCGCTCTCCCTGGCCGGCGCCGCGGGGAGCGTGCTCGCCAGCGTCGGCGACGGTTCGCCGAAGGATCTCGCCGCAGCCGTCGAGCGGCTCCGCGCCGAAGCACCCGGCACGGTCCACGAGTACGCCAGCCCGGCCGGGGTCCATACCCTGGGCGCACTGCTGCCCCTCGGGCCCGAAGAAGCCGGCAACTGGGCGCTCGTCGTCGACGCGCCCTACGCGAGTGCCTTCGCGCCGATGCTCTCGCTCCTCACCCGCATCTTCGTGATCGACCTGGCCATCAGCCTGGTCTTCATCGTGGCCGCGTATCGCATCAGCTCGCGGATGCTGAGGCCCATCGAGGACCTGTCCGAAGGCGCCCGCAAGGCGTCCGTCGGGAACTTCGGCCAGGCGATCTCGGATCCGGGGACCCACGACGAGATCGGTCGCCTCACCCGCGCCTTCAACGAGATGATGGGCAAGCTGCACGAGAGCCAATCCGACCTGCGGGAGGCGAACGAGGAGCTGAAGAGTCGCAACGAAGAGCTCCAGCGGGCGAACGAGGTGCTGTCGCAGCTCTCGATCACGGACGGGCTCACCAAGCTCCACAACCACCGCTACTTCCAGGAGAGTCTCACCCGCGAGATCAAGCGGCAGAGCCGGAACGGCAAGCCCCTCTCGGTGCTGCTCGTCGACCTCGACGACTTCAAGGCGCTGAACGATCGCCTCGGCCATGCCAGCGGCGACGAGCTGCTGATGCGGGTGGCCTCGATCATGGACGCCACGGTCCGCGAGAGCGACCTGCTGGCGCGGTACGGCGGCGAGGAGTTCGTGGTCCTGGCGACGGACACCGACCTCGAGGGCGCCGTGTTGCTGGCGGAGAAGATCCGCATGGCCGTCGAGGACACGCCCCACATCGTGAACGAGAGCCTGCGACCGGTGCGGATCACGGTCTCGATCGGCGTGGCCCAGTACGCCGGCAACCGACGCCGCTTCTTCGAGGCCGCCGACCGGGCGCTCTACCGCGCCAAGGGCGAAGGCAAGAACTGCGTGATCGCCGCCGAAGAGGACGCTCCGAGCTCCTAGGCCCCGACCCGTCGGGTCGACTCGAGAGGCCGCGCGGGATCGTCCGTCGCTTCGGGTCGCGCCCCGGCGCTCGCCTGGGGCATGCTAGACGCCATGCGCACGCGCGTCGTCGGCCTCACGGGTGGGATCGGGTCGGGAAAGACCACGGTGGCCGGCTTCCTGGCCGACCTGGGCGCGACGATCGTGGACGCCGACCGCATCGTCCACGAGCTGCAGGCGCCGGGGCAGCCGATGCTCGAGGATCTCGCCGCCGAGTTCGGGCGCGAGATCCTCGACGCCAGCGGGGCGCTCGACCGCAAGGCCCTGGGCGCCATCGTCTTCGCCGATCCGGACGCGCGGCTCCGACTCGGGCGCATCGTGCACCCGAAGGTAGGCATCGAGATGCTGCGGCAGGTGACGGCGGCGCGTGAAGCCCGGGTACCCCTGGCCGTGGCGGACATTCCGCTGCTCTACGAGGGGCGTCGGGAGGGCCGTGACACGGCCGGGGCGCTGGGCGTCGAAGGCGTGATCCTGTCTTGGGTGCCCGTCGAGGTGCAGATCGCGCGGACCATGGAGCGGGACGACTGCACCCGCGAGGCGGCGGTCGCGCGGATTCGCGCCCAGATCCCGATCGACGAGAAGCGCGACATGGCGGAGTGGGTGATCGACAACAGCGGAAACGTCGCCGACACCGAGCGCCAGGTCCGGCAGCTCTACGAGAAGCTCGTCGAGGCGGAGCCCGGAGACTGAGCCCGGATCCGGCGGCGCGTCCGGCGGATGCGCGCCGGGCCGATTCGCTCAGGAGCGGAGCGCCGCCTTCATCTCGGCCACGTAGAGCGCGACCGAGTCGACGGCCTCGTCGGGTGTGGTGGCGGCCTCGATGCGGTCGACGATGGCACTCCCGACCACCACCCCGTCCGCGTAGGCGCCCACCTCACGGGCGTGCTCCGGCGTCGAGATCCCGAAGCCCACGCAGACGGGCAGCTCGGTGAACTCCCGGGCCAGCTCGACGCCCTCGCGGATGCCCTCGGCCAGGCCGCTGCGGGCACTCGTGACGCCCGTGAGGGAGACGTAGTAGAGGAAGCCGCGGGTCGCCTCGGCAAGGCTCTTCATGCGCTCCCGGGTCGTCGTCGGGGCCGCCAGCAGGATGTCGTCGATCCCTTCGTGCTGGAGCTGCTCGAAGAAGGAGGCTCCTTCCTCGGGCGGCAGGTCCGGGACGATCACGCCATCGACGCCCACCTCGGCGGCGGACGAGGCGAAGCGGCGTCCCCCCATCGCATAGAAGGGGTTGGCGTATCCCATCAGGACGATCGGCGCCTCGATGCGATCGCGCACCCGACGCACGCCTTCGAGCACGCGGCGCAGGCTGGCTCCCGACGCGAGGCCGCGCTCGCTCGAGCGCTGGATGGTGGGACCGTCGGCGGTCGGATCCGAGAAGGGAATGCCGATCTCGATCACGTCGGCACCGGCCTCGGCCATCGCGACCACCAGGGCGTCGGTGGTCTCCAGGTCGGGGTCTCCCGCCGAGAGAAAGACGACCAGGGCCCGCTCGTCCTGGTCCCGGAGCGAGGCGAAGCGCTCGGCGATGCGGGACATCAACCGGAGCCGCCCAGGATCTGGCGCACCTCGTCGACGTCCTTGTCGCCGCGCCCCGAGAGGCTCACGACGATGATCTCGTCGCGCCCCATCTCCCGGGCCAGCTTGCGCGTGTACGCGATCGCATGCGCGGACTCCAGCGCGGGGATGATGCCCTCGGTCTTCGAGAGGTACTGGAAGGCATCCAGTGCCTCGCCGTCGTCGGCGACCACGTAGTCGGCGCGACCGATCGCCCGGAGGTACGCGTGCTCGGGGCCGACGCCGGGGTAGTCCAGCCCGGCCGAGATGGAGTGCGCCGGGAAGATCTGGCCGTCGTCGTCCGACAGGACCAGGGTCCGCTTCCCGTGGAAGATCCCCGGAACGCCCGCCGAGATCGTCGCCCCGTGACGACCCGAGTGGACGCCCTCACCCCCGGGCTCGACCCCCACCAGACGCACCCCGTCGTCCTCGACGAAGGGGTGGAAGATCCCCATCGCGTTGGAGCCTCCGCCCACGCAGGCGACCACGGCGTCCGGCAGACGGCCCTCCACCGCCTGCACCTGCTCGCGGGCCTCCAGGCCGATCACCCGCTGGAAGTTCCGGACCAGCACGGGATAGGGATGCGGGCCCATCACCGAGCCGATGCAGTAGTAGGTGTCGCGAACGTTCGTCACCCAGTCGCGCATCGCCTCGTTGATGGCGTCCTTCAGGGTGCGGGAGCCGGACTTCACGGCCACGACCTGCGCGCCCAGCAGCTCCATGCGGAAGACGTTCAGGGCCTGACGCCGCACGTCCTCTTCGCCCATGTAGACCACGCAGTCGAGGCCGAGCAGCGCGCAGGCGGTGGCGGTGGCACAGCCGTGCTGCCCGGCCCCCGTCTCGGCGATGACCCGGCCCTTGCCCATCGCCTTCGCGAGCAAGGCCTGGCCCAGGACGTTGTTGATCTTGTGTGCGCCGGTGTGCGCCAGATCCTCGCGTTTGAGATAGACTTTCGCGCCACGAGACGGATCCGCGCGGCGACCGTCTTCGGTCATGCGCTCCGCGTAGCTCAGCGGGGTCGGCCGGCCCGCGTAGCTCGACAGCAGCTCGTCGAGCTGCGCGCGGAAGGCCTCGCTGGGGACGATCTTCTCGGTCGCCTCCAGCAGCTCGTCCAGAGCGGCCACCAGGGTCTCGGAGACGTAGCGTCCTCCGAACTCGCCGAAGCAGCCCCGTTCGTCCGGCTCGCTGCGGACCCCTTTTCTCACGCTCTGCGCCACGCGACCTACCCTTCGTTCTCGCCGGGCTTGCTGCCCTCGCTGCCCGCGTCCTCGGCCTGGCGCACGGCGTCGACGAAGGCCTTCATCTTGACGGGATCCTTGCGGTAGTCCTCGCCCTCGACGCCCGTCGCACAGTCGACGCCCCAGGGCAGCAGCTCGCCGATGTCGGCCAGTGCCTGACCGACGTTGTCCGGGGTGAGCCCGCCGGCGAGGATCACGTCGTGGCCGTGGCCGATCAGCTCCGAGGCCTCACTCCAATCCCAGGCCTTGCCCTTGCCCCCGCCCTCGCTCGGGTGGTCGAGCAGGAGGATCGTACCCGGGTAGGTCTCGGCGGCCTCCAGATCCGCGCCGCGGATCGCCTTGATGACCGGAAGGTCCACCTGCTCGACCTCCTCCTCGGTCTCCTCTCCGTGGAGCTGCACCCGGTCGAAGTCGCAGCGTCGCAGCACGTGCTCGACGTCCTCCCAGGACGGATTGCGGAAGAGCGCGACTCGCTCGACCTCCGAGCCGGCGAGCTCGTCGCAGATCGCCTCGGCCGTGGCCAGGTCGACGCAGCGCGGCGAGTCGGGGACGAAGTTCACCCCGATGAGGTCGGCACCGGCCTCGACCGCAGCACGGGCGTCCTCGGGACCGCGGATTCCGCAGAACTTGATCCGTACGCTGCCGCTCACGAGCTCGTCTCCTCCCCGCCACCCGCCTCGGCGCCGCGCAAGCTGCGCAGGGCGAGCGTCACGTCTGGCTGGCGCATCAGAGACTCTCCCACGAGAAAGGCCCCGGCACCAGCCTGGGTCAACCGCCGCAGGTCGGCCGGGCCGCCGATCCCGCTCTCGGCAACCAGCAGGACCCCGCGCTGCCTCGGGATCCGTGCGGCCAGCCGCTCGGTCGTGCCGAGATCCACCGTGAAGGTGGCCAGATCCCGGTTGTTCACGCCGACCAGGCTCGCGCCCGCGGCCAGCACCGTTTCCAGCTCGGTCTCGTCGTGCACCTCGAACA
>JANQSB010000103.1 GCA_028284295.1 Myxococcota bacterium
ACACCGGCCAGGCGGCACGCCGCCGCCGCGCGATCGGCGGACGCAACACCATCTTCTCCTCCAAGCGCATCATCGGCCGGCGCTTCGACGAAGCCTGGACCCGGGAGTATCGCGACCGCTACCCGTTCGAGGTGGCCGACGACGGCGCCGGCAATCCGGTCTTCGTCACCCGCGCGGGCCAGCACAGCCCGGCCGATATCGCGGCCTTCCTGCTGCGCCGCATCTCCGAGCCCCTCGGCGCCGAGGTGCGCGAGCTCGAGGTGGTGATCACCGTTCCGACGGGCTTCGGCGAGTCCCAACGGAACGCGACCCTGACCGCCGCACGCGACGCCGGCTTCGTGCATCTGCAGCTGGTGGACGAGGCCGTCGCGACCGCACACGCCTACTACTCGGCTGCCGGACAGCGGGGGACGGTCTGCGTCTACGACCTGGGCGGCGGCACCTTCGACGTCTCGGTGGTGGAGTGCGCGGAGAGCGGACTTCGTGTCCTGTCCCGCGCGACGGAGCCCTTCCTGGGTGGCGACGACATCGACCAGCGGATCGCCGAGTGGGCGACCGAAGAGGTCCTCAAGCAGCACAACTGGGATCTGTCGAACCACGCGGAGGTCGCGATGCGCCTGGTGGCCGAGTGCGAGAACGCGAAGATCCGACTCGCCTTCGCCGAGGAGACCCGGATCGACCTCGCCCAGGTGGACCCCGAGTGCCCGATCGCGGCGGAAGGTCTGCCGATCCGGCGAAGTGCCATGGACAAGCTCTGCATGGAGCTGCTCCAGCACACCTTCGTCTCCTGCGATGCCGCCCTGGCCGATGCCGGCATCAAGCCGAAGCAGGTCGCGGCGGTCCTGCTGGCGGGTGGCACCACCTACCTTCCGATGGTGCAGGACGGCGTCGGCGCCTACTTCGGCCAGCGCGGCCGCAACGAGTTCGAGCCGACGACGGTCGTCGCGAACGGTGCCAGCCGCGCGCGTGGCGCTTCCTAGCCCCGATGCGTCATTGGTCTGGCTTCGCGCGCGCGGGGTTCGCGGTAGAACCTGGCGGGACGCGCTTCGCGCGGCGTATCGCCGAGAGCGCCAGGACGTCACAGTCGTGGAACCGGGTCGGTAGCCCCAGATCGCCGCGCGGAGCCTTCCATCGCCCACTGCGCGTCGCGCATCGGGGTCGCGCCCTGATCCGAATTCCGGATCAGGGCTAGCGGACCCCTCCGAGTGCGGCCAGGAAGTCCGCGATCCGGTCCGCGCACTCCGCGCTCCGCTCGAGGTGGACGAGGTGGCCCGCCTCCGGAACCACGACGAGGGTCGCGTTCGGAAGCAGCGAAGCCAGGCGCTCGCTCGGCTCTCGCCACGCCTCGTCGTCTGCCCCCACCACCACCAGGGTCGGATGCGAGACGCCCGCGCAGGCCTCGTCGTTGTCCTCGACCCGGAGGAAGGCTCCCCGGACCACGCGGGCCAGGTCCGTGCCCCGCGCCTCGCCGTAGACCCGTTCGGGGGAGAGCGACGGGCCCCGGGTCGGCGCGGCGGTCGCCAGCGCCATCG
>JANQSB010000121.1 GCA_028284295.1 Myxococcota bacterium
CTCAGCCAACCTTCGGCCACACCCGGAAGGGCGAACCCGAACAGAGCGACTGGAAAGGCCCACATCCCGGTGTCCAGGTACGCGTGCGGCAACAGGAAAAGGAGCGAGAGACCCGCGGTCATCACCAGGACGAAGCCGTCGAGCATCGCCCGCAGGGGCTCGCGCCTTGCCAACGCCCAGGCGAGCAGCGGCCCGGCCGCCAGGCTCACGAGGGCGAGGCCCAGTGCGGGATCGACGGGGCTCATCGGCGGGAGCCTAGCCGGCCCCGGATCCCCCTCAGCTCCGGACAGCGTCCGGCCGACCCGGTACCTTCCGGGAGACGTCTCGCAGCGAAGGAGTCACTCATGTCCTGCAATCGACACGACGGGCACGCGCACACGCATGGCGAAGGCTGTGGCCACGTGGCGGTCCGCCACGACGGTCATACCGACTACCTGCACGATGGGCACCTGCACCATCCGCACTCGGACCACGTCGACGAGCACAAGCTGGCGGTCGGCGGCGCCAACCCCGCGGACTGCACGCCCGATCACGCGTGCGGCTCGCACGACGATGGCCACCAGCACGGCCCCGGATGCGGACACGAGGCGGTCCCCCACGGCGATCACGTCGACTATCTGGTGGACGGGCACCTGCATCACGCCCACGGAGATCATTGCGACGACCACGGTCGGCTCGATCAGGCCTGAAGGCGCGGGCCCCTTCGCTAGACCCACTCTTCGTGTTCGCAGTCGGCGGCCCGGCACTGCCGGAAGTTGAGGACGTGCGCGGCGATCAGGAGACCCGCGGACGCGAGGGTCGCCGAGCGCTCGCCGACCTCCCCGAGCCCGTCGTGGCCCAGCCAGGCGGCCGCGGAGATTCCGGCCAGGCCGAGGACCCCGAGCGCGAGCACGCGGAGGTCCTTGTGTTTGAAGCAGCCGAGCCCGAACGCCAGGCTGCCCGCAGGTAGCAGCGCCCAGAGCAGCAGCTGATGGAAGCTCTCGTCTCCTGCGAACGTGGCGGGCAGCGCGGTCCCCGCCACGAGCAGGACGGGTGCCGCAAGGCAGTGCAGCGCGCAGAGGGCGGAACCCAGCAGGCCGACGCCATCCGCCACGAGTCGCAGGTCCACCGTTCTCGCTCTCTGCATGCTTCCTCCCCCCGGCTGCGTCGGCTGCGTCGGCGGCGTCGCGAGGCGCGCGGGTTCAGCGCATCGCGGTGTCGATCATCAGGAAGAGCTGGTGGAAGGCCGGGCCGAGGGTCCACACGAGAAGACCCGGCAGGAAGCCGACCAGGAGGGGCAGGACCAGCTTCTCGGGGAGGGCCTCTGCACGCGCGAGCGCGCGCTCTCTTCGCTGCTGTCGAATGAGCTTCGCCTGGGGCCGGAGCATGCCCGCGAGGCTCGCGCCCGTCTCCTCGCCGTGGATCAGGGCGGAGACGAAGCCGGTCACGGCCGGCGTGTCGACACGGTGTGCCAGCGCGCGCAGGCAGTCGCTTCGCCGGCCCCCCGCCGCGACCGCGAGGCGATAGAGCTGCAGCTCTTCCGAGAATGCACCGGACCCGGACTGCGCCTCCTCGACCTCGTGCAGCGCGGCCTCGAAGCCCAGCCCGGCCTCGGCGAGGGTCGCGAGCAGCTCGATCGTCAGGGGCAGCTGCCGCTCGACCTCGGCGACCCGGCGACGGCGGTCCCGACGAACGATGACCACCGGCGCGGCTGCGACCGCGAGCCCGATCGCGAAGGGCAACAGCGCCGCCAGCCCCGCGACTCCCGGTCCCAGAACCGGAAGCCCCCCGAAGACCGTGGCGACCGCGTTCGATATGCCCAGGCCCATCATCGCAGTCGCGAGCAGCACGCCCAGGACGCAGCACGCGAGCGTGACTGCCAGGAAGGTCCGCACGGCCCCGGGCCGGCCATGTCCCGCCCGCAGCAGCCACAAGGCGAGGCCTTCTGCCTCGTCCAGGGAAGAGGAAGGAGGCGACTCGTCCTGCTGGGCGAGGAGCCGTGCGCGCGCAGCGAGGGAAGAGCGGCCGCGCGCGACGAGCCAGAGGCCCGCTCCCGCCAGCCCGATCGCGAGCGCGATGACGATCTCTCGCGGCACCTTCCCCTCCCCTAGAGCTTCGGCTGCATGAGTTCCCACATCCAGAGGAGTGAGACGCCCTGCAGTCCGAGGGCCGTGGCCACGAGCCCGTTGCCCCAGGCCGAGCTCAGGAAGCGCTCCACGTTCGCCGGGTCGTGCGACCAGCTGAAGTAGGCGATCGCAGCGGTCGCAGCCATGAGCGTGAGCGTCGACGAGCGCGTCGGAGCGGACTGGGACTCCAGGCGTCGCTCGATCTCCACGCGATCCTGCAGGAAGTCTCCGACCGATCCCAGGGTGTTCTGGAGGCTTCCTCCCGCGTGCCACTGGGCGGCGATGACGGTGGACAGGAGCTGGAAGGCCTCCAGGGGAACGGCGGCGGAGAGCCGCTGGAACGCCGAGACTGCCGATTCTCCCAGCCGGAGCTGTCCGACGGCCTCGGCGAGGACCGGCTCGAGCGGCGCGCCGACCTGCTGCGCGGCCCGCGAGAGCGCGTCGACCCGACTCATGCCGACCTGCATGGCAGCAGCCGTCAGTCGCAGGGCCTCGGCCAGCTGTGCCTCGAGGCGCAGCGCTCGGCGACGGCGGATCACGGCTCGCACCAGGTAGGCGAAGATCGCCGCGTCCAGCGCCAAAGCCGCGGAGATCGCGACGCTGGCGTCCAACCCCAGGCGCGCCGCGAAGAAGCCCACGGCCGCGGCGATCCCCACGACGAGGAGCGAGACGCCAAGATCCGCCCTTGCAGAGAGCCCGGAAGGAGCGTCTGCCCCCGCTCGGTCGAGCTCGTCCGCGGCCCCACCCCCCAACCGGGCCACGGCCCGCTGCTGGAGCAGGAACTGCCGCGCCCACAACCCGAGGAGCACCAGCGAGCCCAGGATGGCTGCGATCGCGAGTGCCGAGGTGCTCAAGGGCGCCGGAGGCGTGCGCTCCGCCGGCGGTGCAGCGCGCCGAGCATCAGTGCGCCGGCGCTCAGCCCGGCGAGGAAGCCCGGCTCGGGCACCTCGGAGACACCCGTCGGGCCGGAGCAGTCCGTGTCGTTGGGGTAGTCGACGAAGCCGTCGAGATCGTCGTCGATCCCGTTGTCACACTCGTTCGCGGCACCGCGCTCGGAGAGGTCGTCCCCGTCGACGCAGCCCCCGTCGGCGAGATCGATCAGACCGTCCTTGTCGTTGTCGATGCCGTCGCTGCAGAGCGGGAACACGAAGTTCTGCATCAGGTCGTCGACCGCCGCCAGCTGGACGGATCGGCCGATGGGCGTCGGGAAGCCGGTGAAGTTGTCCACGCCCACGAAGACCGGAACCCACTCGGCATAGGGCGGATAGGTGAACTCGAGCAGTACGACGTAGATCCCGAAGTCCGGGCCGCCCTGTGCTGGCAGCTCCCCGTTCTGCGGATCCAGGATGAAGCGGATGTGCTCGTGCAGCGAACCCGACGGGCTCGACGACGCGATCACGAAGCCCGGAACGTCCGTGGCGGTACCGTCCGCGGTGGCCGACGAGAACGGGAAGGTCGGCAGGCGGACCGTGAGCCCCTCGTCCGTGTCGTTCGTGGGCCCCCAGGTAGGGGTCCCCCCCGTGCCGTCCCAGAAGTTCACGTTGCGACCGGCGAGCTCGGACATCGTCGAGGCGGGGGGCGAGAGGATGTTGAAGCTCAGCTGCTCATCCGGCACAGGGGCGGTGAGGGACCAGGGATCGAGCTCGTCGGCCTCGATCCGCGAGATCATGCCCGGGTCGGGGGAGAACAGCGAGTTCCCGCTCAGGGTCACGCCGCGCACGAAGGCCCGCCGGTCGAGGATGATCTTGTCCTCGTCGAGGGGCTCGGTG
>JANQSB010000125.1 GCA_028284295.1 Myxococcota bacterium
GTGGAGGTGGGAGAGCTGGCGCGCGGCGAGCTGCTCACCCTGCCCGACACCCTGCGCGCGACCGCGCTCGCGGACGTCTCGCTGCACTGGCTGCCGAGCGCACCGGAAGTCGACGACACGGTATCCGTCCAGCTGCTCGCGGGGACGGCGCGGCGGCTGGCACACCTCGCACCGATCGGTCGGGACGGCATCGTCCCCGGCACGACGGGCTTCGCACGCCTGCACGTGGACGACGGCGCACTGCCGCTGCTGCCCGGAGACCGCTTCATCGTGCGGGGCTTCGCGCGCAGCGAAGGGATGGGCGGCACCGTCGGGGGCGGCGTGGTGCTCGACGTCGCACCGCCACACCGCCGACGCACCGACCCGGTCCTGCTGCGGGAGCTCGAGATCCTGGCGGGAGGGGAGCTGCGAGCGGGCCTTCGTGAACGCATCCGGCGCGCTGGCTTCGAGGGCGCCGAGACCGACGGACTGCGAAGGGAGACCGGTGCACTCCCGGAGACCCTGCGGGTCGAGCTGCAGGCGCTGGTCGCGGACGGAGAGATCCTGGCCGCGGGAGCCCACCGGCACGTCGCCACCGCCAGCCTGGAGCGCATGCAGGAGACCCTGCTCGAGGCACTCGACGCGTTCCACCGCGATCAACCGCTGCGACCGGGGATGGCGCGAGCCGCGCTGCGAGGCGAGCTGGCCGACAACGTGCCCGGCGAGATCGCCGACCTCGCCCTGGCCCGGCTCGAAGCGGCCGGCGAGATCCAGGTCGAGGGGAAGCTCGTCCGCCGGGCCGGTCGGGCGCCGGAGATCGACGGCGAGTCGAAGGAGCTCCTCGAACGGATCCGCAGCGAAGCCCTGCGCGTGGGACTCGAGCCCCCTTCGCCACGGGACTGGGCGAACGAGCTCGGCGTGGATGCCGACCGCTTCCGCGATCTGGTGGCCCACCTCGAGCGCGAAGGCGAGCTCGTTCGCGCGCCCGGCGACCTGTGGTTCGCGCGCGGCGCCGTCGAGTCCCTGCGAACCAAGGTCGTCGCGCATCTCGAGGCGCATGGCGAGATCGACCCCGCTGCCTACAAGCAGCTGACCGGGACCACACGCCGCACCACCGTGCCGCTGATGGAGCTGCTCGACGAGCTGCACGTGACGCGGCGGCGGGACAACGTGCGGGTGCTCCGCAAGGGCTGAGGCCTCTCGCGGGGCTCAGACTCGCGAGCCGCCCCGCCGATAGAGGGGTCCGACGCGAGCGCCCTGCAACGGGCGGCTGCGGGGCGACGCGCTTCCACCGGAAGATTCCGCGTTCAGCAGAAAGAGGGGATGACCTTGTTCGAGATCCTGGGCGCCGTCGGCCTGCTGGCCTTCGCGATGTCGAGCATCTCCGTCGGCGTGGCATGCATCGTCCGCGGCCTGCGCACCCGCGCCGTGCCCGAGCTCAGCGTGGGAGTCGGATTCCTGGTGGGAGTGCTCTTCGGCTACCTGCCCGAGAGCGTGGCCACCTCGACGGGGCTCTTCTCGGACGACGCCTCCCGGTCCATCCTGATGGTCACCCAGGTCTCGATCCGCATCGCCGCCGTCTCCGTCATGGTCTTCACCGTCGCGGTCTTCGGCTGGCGCGGCGTGCTCGGTCGGGTCCTGTTCACCGGCCTCGCGGGCGCGCTGATCGTCAGCTGGGTCGCGTTCCCCCACTACCCCAGCTACGCCGAGACCCCGGGCGAGCTCTTGTGGTACGAGGTCTTCAGTGTCGCGCGCGCGCTCGCAGCCGGCTGGGGGGCCGTCGAGTCGCTCGCCTACTACCGCATGGCCCGCCGTCGCAGCCAGCTCGGCCTCGCCGACCCGGTGGTCGCGAACCGCTTCCTGCTCTGGGGCCTGGGCCTCACCGCACTCACGGGCCTGATGGGCAGCACGACCCTGGCGGGCCTCGCGGGTGTCGACCCGACCGCCTACGGCTGGGTGCTCCTCGAGTCGGCACTCGGACTGGTCGGCGCCATCGGGCTCTGGCTGGCCTTCTTCCCGCCGCGGCTCTACATCGCACGCCTGCAGCGGGAGGGCGCAGCGCCTTCCCCCGCCTGACTCGCGCTTCCGGAAGTCAGTGCAGGAAGTCCGCGGCCCGGCCCGCCAGGTCGAGCGCACGGATGCCCATTCCCGCTGGATCCGCCTGGGCGAAGAAGCCCAGGTAGACGACCGCCGCGGCACACAGCGCCAGCACCACCATCTCGCTCGTGGAGGTTTCCGGCGGCTCTCCGTGGCGAACGCGACGCATGTACATCGCCACCGGGAGCCGCAGGTAGTAGAAGACGGAGACCAGGCTCGTCGCGACCAGGATCAAGACCAGTGCGATCTGGTCCGCGTTCACCGCGGCCACGGCCAGATAGAACTTCCCCATGAAGCCCGCGGTGCCCGGGATTCCGGCCAGGGAGAGCAGGAAGAGGGTGAGCAGCGCCGCGAGCGCCGGGCGGCGGCCCGCGAGACCCGAGAAGTCGTCGATCGAGTCCCACTCGCGACCGCCCTGGGCGAGAGCGACCACACAGCAGAAGACCCCGACCGTCATGAAGAGATACACGATCAGATAGAAGAGCACGGCCGTCCACGCCTCGGCGCTGCCCGCCGCGAACCCGACCAACAGGTAGCCGGCATGCGCGACCGCCGAGTACGCGAGCATGCGCTTCACGTTGTCCTGGATCAACGCCATCAGGTTGCCGATCCCCATCGTGAGCGCCGCGAGAACTGCCAGCAGGATCTCGACCCGGTCTCCGAGCTCGGGCAGGGCCAGGACCAGGAAGCGGAGCAACACCACGAAGGCAGCGGCCTTCCCGGTGACGGCCATGAAGGCGGTCACCGAGGTGGGCGCACCTTCGTAGACGTCCGGTGCCCACTGGTGGAAGGGGACGGCCGCGACCTTGAGGGCGAGCCCCGCGAGCATCAGGGCCAGTCCCGCCAGCGCCAGCCCGCCCCCGCCCTCGAAGCCGCGGCTGATGCCCGCGAAGTCCGTGTGACCGGTCGCCCCGTAGAGCAGCGCCATTCCGTAGAGCAGGACCGCGCTGGTGAACGACCCGACGAGGAAGTACTTGAGGGCCGACTCGTTGCTGCGCAGCTTGCGGCGGTTGAAGCCCGCCAGCGCGTAGGTGGGCAGGCTGGCGAGCTCGAGGCCGAGATAGAGGGCCACCAGGTCGACGGCCGAGACCATCACGAACATCCCCGCGGTCGCGAGCAGCAGCAGCGCGTAGTACTCACCGTGCAGGATGCGCATCGCGGGCAGGTAGGTGATGGAGAGCCACACCGAGAACAGGGCGCCGAGCCCGATCAAGGCGATCGCGAAGCTCGACAGGGCATCCAGCTGCAGCAGCGGACGGCCCGGACCGAAGTCGCTCTGCAGGCCCGCCTCGAAGAGGTAGCAGGCGGCATAGATCGCCAGCACCAGGGCGCCGCTGGCCGCGAAGGCCAGCAGCGTTCCGATCCGTGTGCGTGCCGCGGGCCCCGGCGAGCGGGTTGCCGCCACGCCTTCCGGGTTCGGGCGGCGCGAGAGCGCCACCTCCAGCAGCAGGATCGACATGGCTCCCAGGGCCACGAAGCCCAGCGGCGCCAGGGCCGCGACGTCGAGGACCCGGCTCACGGCGCGCTCTCCGGCAAGCTGGCGTTCGCGGCGAGCGCGGTGCGACTCTGCCGGAGCTCCATCTCCTGCAGCAGGACGCTCACCGAGGGCTCGATGCGCCGCAGCAGGGGCGAGGGGTGCACCCCGATCCACACGATCGGAACGATCAGGAGCCCCACCGCGACGCGCTCGCGCAGGTCGAGGTCGATGAGGCCCCGGTTCTCGGGCTTGTCGAGGGGGCCGAAGACGACGCGGCGGAACATCCAGAGCATGTACGCCGCGGCCAGCACCACCCCGCTGGTCGCCACGACGGCTGCCCAGGGCTCGGCCCCGAAGGCGCCGAGCAGGATCAGGAACTCACCCACGAAGCCACCCAGCGCGGGCAGCCCGATGCTGGCCATGACGACGACGCCCAGCAGGCACGCGAAGACCGGCATCGGGCGAGCCAGACCGCCGAAGTCGGCGATCTCGCGGGTCCGCCGGCGCGCGTACACGAAACCGACGAGGACGAAGAGCGCGCCCGTGGCCAGGCCGTGGTTGACCATCTGCAGCACCGCGCCCGTCAGGCCGTGGAGATTCAGCGCGAAGATGCCGAGCATCACGAAGCCCAGGTGGGCAACCGACGAGTAGGCGACGAGCTTCTTGAGATCGCGCTGCACCATCGCGACCAGCGACCCGTACACGATGCCCACCAGCGACAGGACCACCACGACGGGGACCCACTCGACCGTCGCATCCGGAAACAGGGGAAGCGCGAATCGGAGGAAGCCATAGGCGCCGAGCTTGAGCAGCACACCCGCCAGGATGACCGAGCCCCCGGTCGGCGCCTCGACGTGCGCGTCCGGAAGCCAGGTGTGCAGGGGGAAGAGAGGCACCTTCACACCGAACGCGATGGCGAAGGCCCCGAAGAGCCAGGACTGGGTCTGCCACCAGGGAACCGTCTCGCTGGCCTGCGCGGGAATCACCGTCTCGAGCAGCGGCATCCCCGAGGCTGCCGTGCCGACCGCGCGAACCAGGTCGAAGTTGAGAGCGCCACCCTGCTCGAAGTTCATCCGGTAGACGACCACCAGGCCCACCAGCATCAGCAGCGAGCCCGCGACGGTGAACAGGAAGAACTTGGTCGCGGCCTGCACCCGACGCGGCCCTCCCCAGATACCGATGACGAAGAGCATGGGCACCAGCATCAGCTCCCACAGCAGGTAGAACTGGAAGAGGTTGAGGGCCACGAAGGTGCCGAGCATCGCGGTCTCGAGCGCGAGCACGAAGAAGAGGTAGGAGCGCAGCCAGCGGTCGATCTCGTTCCACGTCGCCAGCAGCGCGACCGGCACCAGGAAGGTGGTGAGCAGCACGAGCACCAGGCTGATGCCGTCGACCCCGACGAAGTAGTGGATGCCGTACTCGGGCAACCACTCGACCCGCTCGACCAGCTGGTATCCGGTTTCTTCGGGGTCGAAGCGGGACCAGAGGCCGAGCAGCGCCGCCAGGAAGGAGAGGGTGCTCGCCACCATGGCGGTGACCTTCCAGACCACCTTGGGGAGCCCGTTCGAGCGGAGCAGGAAGCCCACGACGAGGTTCGCGAGCAGCAGCCCGAGCGCCGAAGCGAAGGGCAGGAAGACCACCCAGCTGATCAGGTACGCGTCGACGTAGGGCCCGAGCATGGTTCAGGTCACCAGGTAGGCGAGGACCGCGACGGTCCCCGCCAACACCATGAAGAGATAGGACTGCGCCAGACCCGACTGCAGGTGCTTGAGAGCGTTCTCGGCCAGCGCACGGACCGCGACGGCGCTTCCCTCCACCAGGCGCCGGTCGATCAGGAAGACGTCGATGCCCCGATAGAGAACCCGGTCCGACAGGAAGACGAGCGGGCGCACCAGCAGCAGGTCGTAGAGCTCGTCCACCCAGAAGCGGCTGGCGACCACGTAGCGCGGCCAGGCGAGGACGGGTTCGATCCTTCCGAAGAGCTGGGGACGCGACAGGTAGAGGAGGTAGGCGACACCGAAGCCCGCGACGGACGCCGCCAGGATCAGACCCACACCCTGGGCGACGGCGATCGCATCCATGCCGTGCGGATCCCGCACCGGCACCACCGTCGCGAGAAAGATGCCCAGGCTGTCGGACTGGGCGATCTCCATCAGATCGCCCCAGAACTGGGGCACGCCGACGATGCCGCCGAGCAGCGACAGGACGGCGAGCACCTGCAGGGGCCACATCATGCTGTCCTCGGGATCGTCGAGCTCTCCGCGGCGGCCGCGGGGGAGCCGGACCCGGCCGTGGAAGGTGAGGAAGAGCAGGCGGAACATGTAGAAGGCGGTCAGGCCCGCCGTCACGACCCCCATCCAGTAGAGCACGCCATGGCCGGCGAGCTCGTGGGCGAAGAAGACGGCCGTGAGGATCTCGTCCTTGGAGAAGAAGCCGGAGAAGCCCGGGAAGCCGCAGATGGCCAGCACCCCCACCAGGGTCACCACGTAGGTGATCGGGAGGCGTTTCCGCAGCCCACCGAGCTGCTTCATGTCCTGCTGGTGGTGGGTCGCCACGATGACGGCGCCCGCGGCGAGGAAGAGCAGCGCCTTGAAGAAGGCGTGGGTCACCAGGTGGAAGATGGCGACCGTGTAGGCGCCACAGCCGACAGCCATGAACATGTAGCCGAGCTGGGAGATCGTCGAGTAGGCGAGCACCTTCTTGATGTCGTCCTGGGCCGTCGCCAGCAACGCGGCGAAGATCGCCGTGAGGCCGCCCGTCCAGGCGATGACCAGCAGGGCGCCCGGAGCCGCCTCGTAGAGGAAGGCCATGCGCACGGTCATGTAGACACCGGCGGTCACCATGGTGGCGGCGTGGATCAGCGCCGAGACCGGGGTCGGACCGGCCATGGCGTCCGGGAGCCAGACGTAGAGAGGCAGCTGCGCCGACTTCCCCACCGCGCCCAGGAAGAAGCAGAGCCCGATCACGGTCGGCAGCCCGATCTCCCCGCCCCCGAGCCACGCGGGAATCGCGAGCGATTGGTCGGCGATCACCGCGAAGCCCGCCTCGAGGGCGCGGAAGGAGACCGCGGGTTGGCCGGCGTCCGCCATCGACCAGAAGAGCAGCACGATCCCCACCAGGAAGCCGAAGTCGCCGATGCGATTGACCACGAAGGCCTTGGCGCCCGCGTAGGCGTTCGCGTTCTCGCCGTACCAGAAGCCGATCAGCAGGGTGGAGCAGAGGCCCACGCCCTCCCAGCCGAGGAACATCAGCAGCAGGTTGTCGGCCAGGACGAGCACCAGCATCGCCGCGGTGAAGAGGTTCAGGTAGCAGAAGAAGCGCGGCACCCCGCCGTCGTCGCGCTCGTCGGCGCGCATGTAGCCCACCGAGTAGAGGTGGATGAGGAAGCCCACTCCGCTCACCACCAGGCACATCACCGCCGACAGCGCATCGAAGCGGAAGGCCAGGTCGGCGCTGAAGGCACTGCTGCCGACCCCCGAGCCCACCCAGGTGTAGAGGGTGTCGACCAGGACCCGGGGGCCGTCCTCGGGGACGGCACCGCCGAGCAGCCCCACCAGACGCGCGAAGGCCACACCCGAGAGCGCGAAGGACGCGAGCACGGCGAGGCAGGAGACCCACGCGACGACGGCGGGGGAGAGCGTCCGCCGCACGAAGCCCAGGGCGACCCCGGTGCCCAGCGCCGACAGGAGCGGCGCCAGCACGATCCAGCGCAGCAGTCCGTCCTCGATCCACTCCGCCTCAGCCACGGCAGTCCCGCCCCGCCTGCGCCTTGCGCGTCACCATCGCAGCAGGCTCACGTCGTCGACGTTCAGGCTGTCCCGGTTGCGGACCAGCGCGAGCAGGATCCCCAGCCCGACCGCCACCTCGGCCGCCGCGACCGCGATGACCATCATCACGAAGACCTGCCCGTCGTGCAGTGCGGCCCCTTCGGCGGTCGCGGACCACACCCGGTTGAAGGCGACCAGCGCCAGATTCCCGGCGTTGAGCATCAACTCGATGCACATCAGGATCACGATCACGTTACGGCGGACGAGCGCCCCGACGGCACCCACCAGGAAGAGCAGCGCGGACAGGACGACGACGTGCTCGACGGGGATGCTCATTCGGATCCCCGCATCGCCAGGACCACGGCGCCCACGATGGCGGCCAGCAGCACCAGCCCCGAGAGCTCGACCAGCAGCACCTTGTCGCCATAGAGCGCGAGCCCCATCGCCCGATGCCCCCCGAAGCCATCGGGCAGGGCGGCCGACAGGGGCTCCACGGCGAAGACGCCGGACAGGCTCGCGACCAGCCACGCGCCGATGAGCACGGTCCCGCCCACGCCCACACCCTTGACGAGGTTCTGCCCGCGCGGCGGCGCCCCGAGACCACCGTCCCGCAGGTCGAGCAGCATGATGACGAAGAGGAAGAGCACCACGATGGCGCCCGCGTAGACGAGGATCTGGACCACCGCCACCAGCTCGGCGTGGAGCAGGACGTAGATGCCCGCGAGCGAGACCATGGTCACCACCAGGCTCATCGCTCCCGCCACCACGTGTCGGACGAAGCAGACCATCGCGAGCGCGGAGAAGAGCGCCAGGAAGCCGAACGCGTAGAAGAGCAGGGCCTCGAAGCTCATCCGCCGCCTCCCACGCGCTCGGCCAGCAGGATGCCCCCCGCCGTGAGGAACACGTTCAGCAGCGAGAGGGGCAGGATGATCTTCCAGCACAGGTCCATCAGCTGGTCGTAGCGGAAGCGCGGAAAGGACCAGCGGATCAGCATCTGCAACCAGATCATGAACGCGACCTTGGCGAAGAAGCACGCGACGTGGAGCAGCATGCAGAACGCGGTCGCGAAGCCGACTCCGAGCAGGGAGCCGACACCGCCGATCAGGGTCTGCTGGGAGAGCCAGGGGATCGACCACCCGCCCAGGAAGAGCACCGTCATCACCCCGGCGATGACCACCACCTCGACGAACTCGGCCATGTAGAAGAGACCGAATCGCATGCCCGAGTACTCGGTGAAGTACCCCGCCACGAGCTCCGAGTCGGCCTCGGGCAGATCGAAGGGCGGGCGCTTGTTCTCCGCCAGGATGCAGGTGAAGAAGAGCACGAAGGCCAGGGGCTGCAGGAAGAGCCCCCACGCCGGCAGGCGGACACCATCGAGCCAGCCGGGGCCCGCGGGCAGCAGGCCGGGCAGCAGATCCAGGAAGCCGAAGAGGCGGAAGGTGGTGTCCTGGGCCGCCGCGATGTCGGTGAGCCGCAGGCTTCCGAACACCATGAAGACGCCGACCAGCGACAGCCCCATGGTGACCTCGTAGGAGATCATCTGCGCGGTGGTCCGGATGGCGCCCAGCATCGACCAGTTGCTGCGACTCGCCCAGCCAGCCAGGACCGCCCCGTAGGTGGCGAGCGAGCCGATCGCCAGCAGGTAGAGCACCCCCCAGTCGATGTCGGCGGCGACCAGGGTGATCTCGAAGTCCCCGAAGCGGTAGCTGCTCCCATAGGGAATCACCGCGAAGGCGATCACCGCCGGGACCGCGGAGAGGATCGGCGCGAGCGCGTGCAGGAAGCGGTTGGCTTCGGCCGGGACCACGTTCTCCTTGGCGAGCAGCTTGATGAGGTCCGCCAACGGGTGGAGCAGGCCCAGGAAGGTCATGCCGAAGAGATCCGCCCGGTTGGCGCCGATGCGGTCCTGCATGACGGCGCTCTGCTTGCGCTCGATCCAGGTCAGGAGGGGAGCGAAGAAGAGCATCACCGCCAGCAGGATGAACAGGGTCTTGGCGACGACGATCATGCGGTCCGGTCCATTCCGTAGCCCGCCAGACCCAGTGCGACGCCGATGCGGTCGAGGAAGTCGCGCTCGTCGCGCACGCCGGGCGCGGGGCGGACCGCTCGGGAGGGCCGCTGCACGACCCCGTCGAGATTGGTGTAGGACCCTTCCTTCTCGGCGGCGTGGCGGACCGGGAACACCAGGTGCGCCACCCGCTCCAGCGGCGATCGGTGGGTATCGAAGACGATCACGGTGTCGAGACCCTCGAGCTCGGCCGCGTCCAGTGCGGGAGACTCGACGTCGCCCTCGAGCAGGTCGTGGCCCAGCACCAGCAGGGCGTCGAGGCCGCCACCCCGGAGCCGCTCGAGCAGACCCTCGATGGGGCCGAAGCCGACGGCCCGTGCGCCGGCAGCATTGGCGGCCTTCTCGGCGCTGACCAGCAGCTCGTCCGCCGCTCCCTCGCGGAGCGCGAGCCCGATGGTGTCCACGTCGAGCACGTCGAGAAAGGTCTTGAAGGCGCGCACGTCCTCGTTGCTCGCGTGGCCCGACGCCACGCCGGCCACCACGCCGGGGCCCCGTTCGTCGAGCAGCGGCCGCAGCCGACGCGCGGCCTCGCGAACCGCCTCGTCGAGAGACACCGGGCACAGCTCTCCCGTCTCGTCGCGCGCGAGGCAGGACGACAGCCGGTCGGGCGCGTCGATCTGCTGGTAGGAGAGCCGTCCTTCGTCGCAGATCCAGCTCCCGTTCACGGCGTCGTTGCGGCGCGCGACGTAGCGCTGCACGCGGCCTCGGGCGACGCCGATGCTCACGTTGCAGCCACGCGCGCACGCGGTACAGATCCCGTCCACCTCGTCCAGGGACCAGACCCGCGCCTTGAAGCGGAAGTCCTTCGTGGTCAGGGCGCCCACCGGACAGATGTCGGCCACGTTCATCGAGTAGGGATTGTCGAGCGCCTGACCGGGGAAGGTCTCGATCGCCGAGCGGTCGCCCCGCTCGACGACCCCGAGCTCTCCCGTTCCCGTCACCTCCCGGCAGAAGCGCACGCAGCGGCGACACAGGATGCAGCGCTCCTGGTCGAGGGCGACGGTGGGGCCGAGATCGACGCGCTTCCGGGCCGCGCGGCGCGGCTCCCGCATGCGCGACGCGGCGACCCCGTAGTCGAACGCATGGTCCTGCAGCCTGCACTCGCCCGCCTGGTCGCAGATCGGGCAGTCGAGGGGATGATTGGCGAGCAGCAGCTCCATCACGCCCTCGCGCGCCCTCGCGACGGCCTCGCTCTTCGTGTCGACGACGAGCCCCTCGCAGACCTTCGCGTCGCAGGCGATCGCGAGCCGGGCCTGCTCGTCGCCGGGCCGGGTCAGCTCCACCTGGCACAGCCGGCAGGAGCCGTCGATCGCGAGGTGGGGGTGCCAGCAGTAGTGGGGAATCTCGACGCCCTCGGGCACGTTCAGCAGGCCCAGGCCGTCGAGCGCCTGCAGCAGGGTCAGATCCTCCCGAACCGGGTACTCGACCCCGTCCACCCGGATCCGAACGCTTCCCGCCTCGGCTTCCCCGACCGGTCCCGCCATCAGAGGGCGAAGCTCTCGGGATAGGGACAGCGGCGTTGGTTGACGTGGCTCTGGAAGTCCTGCCGGAAGTGACGCAGGAGCCCCTGCACGGGCCAGGCGGCGTCCGCGAAGGCGCAGATGGTCTGGCCTTCCATCTTGCCGCACAGGTCCTCGAGCAGCGCGAGATCCTCGAAGCGGCCGCCTCCGCGCTCGATCCGCCGCACGATGCGGTTCAGCCAGCCCGTCCCTTCGCGGCACTGCGTACACTGCCCGCAGCTCTCGTCGCGGAAGAAGTGGGTGATCACGCAGGCCGCGCGCACCATGCAGGTGCGGTCGTCCATCACGATGATGCCGCCGGTACCGAGTGCCGTCTGGCGCTCGCGCAGGAACTCGTCAGCCATGGGTACGTCGAGCTGGCCGGCGGGCAGGGCCGCCATGGAGAGCCCGCCGGGAACGACGGCCTTGATCTTGCGACCGTCGGGGACACCGCCGGCATGCTCGAAGACGATCTCGTCGAGGGGCGTGCCGAGTGGCAGCTCGTAGAGGCCCGGGCGCACCACCTGCCCCGAGACGCCGAAGAGGGTGTTGCCCGGGCTGGCGTCGGTCCCGAAGCTCCGGAACCAGTCGGCGCCCTTGCCGACGATGTGCGGGACGTGACAGAGGGTCTCGACGTTGTTCACCGTGGTCGGCCGACCGAAGGCACCGTGCTCGGCGGGATAGGGGGGCTTTCGTCGCGGCATCCCCTTGCGACCTTCGAGCGACTCGAGCAGCGCGGTCTCCTCACCGCAGATGTATGCGCCCGCGCCCCGAACCAGCACGACCTCGTGGGCGAAGCGGCTTCCCAGCGCGCGGGGCCCCAGCACCTTGCCACGACGCGCCTCCTCCAGGGCCCGCGTCAGACTGCGGATCGACTCGCCGTACTCTCCCCGCACGTAGAGGAAGGTCTTCTCGGCGCCGATCGCGAAGGCAGAGAGCAGGATCCCCTCGATGAGCAGATGCGGCGCGCGCTCGAGCAGCAGTCGATCCTTGAAGGACCCGGGCTCGGACTCGTCGGCGTTGCAGACCAGGTAGCGCGGCGCGCTGCCGTCGTCGGCAGGCATGAAGGACCACTTCTGGCCGGTCCCGAAGCCCGCGCCTCCACGACCCTGCAGACCGGAATCCCTCACGGTGGCGATCACCTCCTCGGGTGAACCCTTCTTCAGGGTGCGGCGCGCGGTCTCGTAGCCGCCGCGAGCCCGATAGCCCTTCAAGGTGCCGAAGGCATCGTCTCCGCAGTGCTCGGTCAGGTAGCCGGTCGTGAAGGGGGCCTTCTGCACGGCTACTCGAGGGCGTCGAGGACCGCGCAGGCGGCCGCCAGGTCGAGGTCTTCGTGGTAGTCGCCACCGATCCGCATCATCGGCCCGTTCGCGCAGGCGCCCAGGCACTCCTCGCGGCCCAGGTGGATGCGTCCGTCGGGCGTCGTCTCGCCCACGGCGATGCCCAGGTGGCCCTCGATCCCGCACAGCAGATCGTTGGCACCCACGAGCGCGCAGGGGAGATTCGTGCAGACGGTGACCTGGTGGCGGCCGCGCGGCTCCTCGGAGAAGAAGTTGTAGAAGCGCACCAGCTCGAGCACCTCGACGGGGAAGACCGCGAAGATCTCCGACAGCTCGCGGGCGGCCTCGGACGACACGCAGCCCAGCTCCTCCTGCACCCGATGCAGGGCGCCGAGCAGCGCCCCTCGCGGCTCCGGGAAGCTCCGCATCTCGCTCTCGATACGCGCGCGCAGCGCGTCGTCGATCACCACTCGAGGGCCCCCTTGCGCCACTCGTAGATCAGCCCGACCACGAGCGGGAGCGTGAAGATCGCGATGGCGACGAGCCCCGGAACACCGGTCTCGCGGAAGGTGGCGCCCCACGGATAGAAGAAGACCGCCTCGACGTCGAAGACGACGAAGAGGATCGCCACCAGGTAGAACTTCACGGAGTGCCGTTGTCGTGGCGACACCAGGGGCCGCTCACCGCACTCGAAGGGCTCGAGCTTCGCCTCGAAGTCGCGCTTCGGCCCGAGATAGAGGTGCACGAGCAGCATGCCCACGGTCAGGAGCACTGCGATGCCGAGCATCAGGAGCACGCCGAGGTACTCGGACAGCATGAGTCCCGGCCCAATCTAGCATTTGTCGTTTCGATCCGGGGCGTTGCGTGGTGAAGCAGCGTATGATCGCCGGGTGGGTCCGCGGGTCACCGTCATCGGGGCCGGGAGCTTCGGCACCTGCCTGGCGCTGCTGTGCTCGAGACACAGCGAGGTCGCGCTCTGGGCGCGCAGTGCCGCCTTGGCGGACGGGATCGAGCGCGACCGCCGCAACCCGCGCTACCTGCGCGACGTACCGCTGCCTTCCGCGATCCACGCCACCGCCGATCTGGGCGAGGCGCTCGCGGGCAGCGAGCTGGTGGTGTGCGCGGTGCCCTCCCATGCCCTGCGCGACGTGTTGCTCGAGGCCGCGCCGCGGGTGCCCGGGGGCGCCATCCTCGTCTCGGCCGTCAAGGGCATCGAGTACGAGACGGGCATGCTGATGCACCAGGTCATGGAGGACGTCCTGCCCTCCGACCACCATCCGCGCATCGTGGCATTGTCGGGCCCCTCCTTCGCGGACGAGATCGCGCGCGAGCACCCGACGGTGGTGACCCTCGCCTGTCGCGAGGAGGCCTACGCGATCTCCGTCCAGGCGACCCTCTCCTCTCCCTGGTTCCGCTGCTACTCGCACACCGACGTGGTGGGGGTCGAGGTCGGGGGAGCCCTCAAGAACGTGATCGCCCTCGCCGTCGGCATCGGAGACGGCCAGGAGATGGGCCACAACGCCCGGGCGGCCCTCATGACCCGCGGGCTGGCCGAGGTGACACGCCTGGGGGAGAAGCTGGGCGCCGACCGCGGCACCTTCCTCGGCCTGTCGGGAATGGGCGACCTGCTGCTGACCTGCACGGGCGACCTCTCGCGCAACCGGCGGGTCGGCGTCGCCCTCGGCCGGGGCCGGCCCCTGCCCGAGGTCCTCGAGGAGGTGGGGCAGGTGGTGGAGGGCATCCAGACCACCCGGGCCGCCTGCCGCCTCGCGAAGCGGCTCGGGGTCGACCTGCCCATCTGCGAGATGGTCGGCAAGGTGGTCGACGGCGAGCTGACCCCCGCCGAGGCGGGGCGCGCCCTCATGACCCGCCAGCTCCGCAGCGAGCGCGAGTAGGGACGCTTCCGACGGGAGCCCGGAGCCGCGCCGGGCTTCGTGAGCAATCCGGGCTAGATTGCCACCCGCAAATGAAAACCGATTTCAATTCGGACGGGGTCGTCGTCCCCGCCCCCGCAGCCACGCAGCCGCTCACGGGCCTCGCGCCCGGTGGGACGGCAACCGTCGTCTCGGTGGAGGACGGCGGACCCGTGGGCCGTCGGCTCCTCGAGCTGGGCCTGCTGCCGGGGACGATCGTGCGGGCCCTGCGTCACGCGCCGCTCGGCGACCCCGGAGTCTACGAGCTTCGCGGCTATCGCCTGTGTCTGCGACGCAGCGAGACCGACCGGGTCGTCGTCACGCCGGGTCGGGCGGGCGAACCGCCGGACGCCTGACCCTTGGCCAGCTCTGCACCGATCCGTCTGGGACTCGTCGGAAGCCCCAACGCCGGCAAGACGACCCTCTTCAATGCGTTGACGGGGCTGCGCTCCCGGGTCGGCAACTACCCCGGCGTGACGGTCGAACGACGCGAAGGTCAGCTGGAGGTCGGCGGACGCCGGGTGGTGGTCGTCGATCTTCCCGGCACCTACAGCCTGGACCCGATCTCGAGCGACGAGGCCGTGGTCTCGCGGGTGATCGACGGGCAGCTCGAGGGCGTGGAGGTCCCGGAGGCGCTGGTGGTCGTGGCAGACGCCTGCTCGCTCGAGCGCTCGCTGATGCTCGTGGGTCAGGTGCTGCGACGCGGCCTTCCCACCTGCCTGGTGCTCTCGATGGTCGACGAGCTGGCTGCGCGCGGCGGTTCGCTGGACCGCGAACGGCTCGAGGCCGCGCTCGGCATTCCCGTCGTCGAGGTCGTCGGACACCGCGGCCGGGGCCTCGGCGAGCTGCGGACGCTGCTCGGCGACCCCGAGAGCTGGTCGCGCTCCGAGATCCCGCCGCCCGAGGATCCCTACGAACGGGGGGCCTGGGCGGATTCGATCTGGAGCCACGTGGTCACGCAACGGGCCGCGCCCAATGCGCGCAGCGAGGCGATCGATCGCGTGGTGCTGCATCCGGTCTGGGGTACGGCGCTGTTCGCGGTGGTGATGGTCACCTTCTTCCAGCTCATCTTCGCCTGGGCGGCACCTGCCATGGACGCGATCGACGGCGGCATCGCGGCGGCCGGCGAGGCGATCCACACCGCGCTCCCGGGGTCGCTGCTGGGCGCCTTCCTGGCCGATGGCCTGGTGGCGGGCGTGGGCTCCGTGGTCATCTTCCTGCCGCAGATCGTGCTGCTCTTCGCACTCCTGTACCTGCTCGAAGACGTGGGATACATGGCGCGGGCGGCCTTCGTGGTGGACCGGTTGATGGGACGCATCGGCCTCGAGGGCCGCAGCTTCGTGGCACTGCTGTCTTCCTACGCCTGCGCGGTTCCGGGAATCATGGCGACGCGCACCATCCCGTCTCCCCGCGATCGCCTGGTCACGATCCTGGTCGCTCCCCTGATGACCTGCTCGGCGAGACTGCCCGTCTACGCACTGCTGATCGGAGCCTTCGTCCCCGAGCAGACCGTGCTGGGCCCGATCGGCCTGCAGGGTCTGGTCCTGATGGGTCTCTACCTGCTGGGACCGGCGGTGGCACTGGCGGCAGCCGCCGTGCTGAAGCGAACGGTGCTCCCGGGAGAGGGGCTGCCCTTCACCATGGAGCTGCCGTCCTACCGTCTCCCGACGCCTTCGCTGTGGCTGTCGCAGGTGTGGGGCGCAGCCTGGGCCTTCCTGCGCCGCGCGGGCACGATCATCCTGGCGGTCTCCATCCTGCTCTGGATGCTCTTGAGCTTCCCGCAGGTCGAGCCGGAGCCGGGCATGGACGAACGCCAGGCCGCGGGCCACGCCCTCGCCCACAGCTTCGCGGGCCGCGCGGGCCACGCCATCGAGCCCTTCGTCGAGCCTCTCGGCTTCGACTGGAAGATCGGCGTCGGACTGATCGCGAGCCTGGCGGCCCGAGAGGTCATCGTCTCGACCCTGGCGCAGATCTACGCAGCGTCGGACGAAGAGGACTCGCTGCGCGCCTCGGTCCGCGCGGATCGCGACCCCGAGACGGGCCAGCCGGTCTTCGACCCGCCCACCGTCGCCGCCCTGCTGGTCTTCTTCGTGTTCGCCCTGCAGTGCATGTCGACCCTCGCCATCATGCGACGCGAGACGAACTCGTGGCGTTGGCCTGCCTTCGCGTTCGGCTACATGCTCGTCCTCGCGTGGACGATGGCCTTCGCGGCCAACCGCCTGACGGCGGCCCTGCTAGCTTCCTCGACATGAAGCGACTCCTGTTGCCGGCGCTGCTCTGCGCCGTCCTGACTCTTCCCCCGGGCTGTACGACACGCGCGGTCAAGGAGACGCTCTTCGAGCGCAAGGGAGTCACGGTCTTCCTGCGCGACTATCGGCAGGGCTTCCAGGTCATCGAGAAGAACTTCCAGCACCCGGTCCGGATCTCGGCCCAGCGCCTCCTGCACATCCTCGGCGCCATCGACATCCGTGGGCGCGAGGAGGAGCTGGTCGGAGTGCGGGCCGCCTTCGACCCCAAGGAGCTCCCCGTGGTCGCCGAGTCGCTGGCCGCAGGCCTGAAGGCGGCCGGGCCCGACCAGGAGATCGCCGTGATGTCGATCCGCAAGCAGGTGCAGCACATGATCTTCGACCGCAAGCACCTGACCTCCTTCGTGGCCTACGTGCAGAACGACCTCCTCTATCTGCACTTCTCGCGCGTGGACTGGAAGATCTCGGAGCGGACCAAGAAGACGGCGATGCCCGAGCCCCGGCTGAACGAGCACCCGATGAAGTTCCAGGTGATCCCCAGCCAGGGCATGTACGCCGAGGGCATCTACGCGGTGTCCGTCGAGTGGCAGGACCCCGTCTTCCGGAAGCCCCTGCGCAGCGTGAGCGCAGACGAAGGGCGGCGGGAGCGCACCATCCTGATGGAAGAGCCCGACCTGCCCCAGGGACGGCGCCGCAACCCGCTGCCGTCGGAGCTGCTCCCCTACCTCACCCCCGCGCAGCTCCGGGAGCTGGCCGACCTGGAAGAGGCCCGCCAGCAGGGCCGCCTCACCGAGGGCCACTACCGTCGGGAGCGCCAGCGCATCCTGGAGGCCGCCCAGGACGCCGCCGATCGAGATGAGGCCGCCACCTCCCGGTAGCGGCGGGGCACCCACCTCCCATAGAGTGCTGCGTCCCCCCGGGCGAACCGCCGAGGCCCGGGGTGTGTCCTATCGCGCTCCACGTCCAGCGCCACCGGCAATCAGGAGCCCAGATGCTCATCCTCCTCGAAATCCTCGTCGTCGCCGTGCTCGCAGTCCTGACCGCGCGTCTGGTCCCGCAGCCCACGCGCGGGCGCATCATGAACGTCTTCAAGCTCTACCTCACCGTGCGCATGGTGTGGCTGCTGCTGGCGTGGCCCATGAAGATGGAGGACGGGACGATCGCGCCCGCCTGGAGCCTCGTCCTCGACGTCATCCGGAACATCGACGCCTTCACCTTCTTCTCCTTCCTGTTGATCGGCGCGGCGATCCGCTTCGTCGGCATCATGGGCTCGATGCTGCGCTGGCAGCTGGTACTGCGCGGGCAGGACATCGAGATGCCCTTCCGCCACATCTTCGGCGCCTTCCTGATCGGGCGTGCGATCGGCTTCTTCCTTCCCAGCACCGCGGGACTCGACGCCTACAAGCTCTATGACGCGGCTCGCTTCAGCGGTCGCACCGTCGAGGCCACCGCCGGGACCGTGCTCGAGAAGGTCCTGGGCGTCACGGGCATCTTCCTGACCTTCCTGATCGCGCTGCCCTTCGGCGTCTCGATCTTCGGCGACAACGCAGTGGCGGTGGCGGCCATCACGGTCCCGCTCGCCACCGGCATCATCGGCGCGCTGCTGGTCGTGCTGTGGTTCCCGGGCCTGGTGCAGTGGGCCATCGAGAACATCCCGATCCCGGGCAAGGCGCGACTCGAGGGTGTGATCCTGCGCATCTCGAACGCGTCGGCGGCCTACCGCGACAAGAAGATGCTGGTACTCGCGATGCTCTTCCTGAGCTTCGGGGTGCACTTCACGACGGCGGCCATGTACTACTTCATGGCCCTGGCGGTCGGAGTCGGAGCCAAGGCCGCCTTCTGGCCGATCGTCTTCGGCTCTTCGATCCAGATCTTCGCGACGGTGATCGGGCCGACGGTGGGCGGCCTCGGCATCCGCGAAGCCGCCCAGGCGCTCACCATCGGCAGCCTGATCGGAGTCGGTCCCGCCATCCTCTCGGCCACCGTCGGCTTCTGGGTGGGCGAGTTCCCGACCATCTTCGGCTTCATCTTCTGGTTCCTTCGCGGACCCGACTACCGCCCGGCCTGGTGCCGCGTGCAGGGCGTGCAGGTCGACTACGACGAAGCCGCCAAGGCGGCCACCTCCCTCGAGACCGAGGAGGAACGCGCGGCCCGCGAGGCGCGCGAAGAGCACGACGCCGCGCTGCCGAGCCTGGGCGCGCGCGTCCTCACCAGCGCGGGCTACGGGCTCGGCGGCGGCATCCTCGCCGGCGCCCTCGTCGGCGTGATCGAGACCGTCGTGATCGCGGCGGGTGGCTTCGGCGGCGAGTCCCAGGTGCTGTGGTACGGCCCGCTCGCCTACTCGGTGGTGTTCGGCGGCCTCTGCGTCCTCGGCGGCATCGTGCTGGGTGTGCTCCCCATGGACGACTGGGAGATCCGGGGCTGGACCCCGTCCCTCGCCATGCTCGCGACACTGGTTCCCTTCGGTCTCTTCATCACCGTGTTCCGGCTGCGGCGGGACGTCTTCGCCGAGCAGATGCCTCCCCTGCCGATCCTGCTCGGAGTCCTCGCGGGCTTCGGCGTCGTCGCGCTGGTCCTCTTCTTCGGCGGACGACGGATCTTCCACTCCCCGATCGGGAACCTCGCCAAGCCGGTCCCCGCCGTCGGCTTCCTCGTGGGCGTCATGGTACTGGGCATGGTGCTCTCGGGGACGGTCTTCGGCCTCGACTCCGAAGCGCAGGCGTCCCGGCCGATCCCCGAGCACCTGAAGGAGCGGCCCAACCTGATCCTCGTGATGGTCGACACCCTGCGCGCCGACCACCTCGATTGCTACGGCTCCCAGGAGGTCAGGACCCCGAACATCTGCAGCCTGGCCGCGGACGGGGGAAGCCGCTTCGACGGTTTCTCACACGCCTCGTGGACCAAGCCTGCCACCGCGTCGCTGCTGACCTCGCTGCTTCCCTCGAGTCATCAGGCGATGTCCAAGCCCTCGTCGCTGTCGTCGGAGGTCGAGTTGGTGTCGGAGGTGCTGAAGGAGCACGGCTATACGACCGGAGGCATCGTCTCGAACATCAACCTGGCCGAGAGCTTCGGCTTCGACCAGGGCTACGACGAGTACCACTACATGGCGCCCGCCTACATCGCGGGGGCGGAGGAGTCGTCGTCCAAGCTGATCCTCTACCAGCTCGCGCGGCAGATCGTGTTCCGGCTCAAGAGCGGAATCACCTTCGACGGCTTCTACCAGGACAGCGAGCGCGTGAACCAGGTCGCCTTCGACTGGCTCGATCGGCACAAGGACCAGCGTTTCTTCCTCTTCCTCCACTACATGGACCCGCACGACCCCTACTTCGTGCACCCCTACAACGGCGAGGGCATCGCGCGCGTCTCGAACCAGCATCCCGACCCCGAGCTGGCGGCCGAGATGCAGCGCCTCTACCGAGGCGAGATCGAGTACCTCGACGGGAACTTCGGCAAGCTGCTCGCGCAGCTCCGCAAGCACGGCGTCTACGACGACACGGTGATCGTGCTCGTGGCCGACCACGGCGAGGAGTTCTACGAGCACGGCGGGTGGTGGCACGGGCTCACCCTCTACGAGGAGCAGATCGCCGTGCCGCTGCTGGTGAAGTGGCCCCGGGGCGACCGCGGCGCGGCGCCGACCCCCGAGCGCATCGGACGGCTGATCGACGTGGCGCCGACCCTCATCACCCAGGCGGGAGCCAAGGTTCCGGCAGCGATGCAGGGAGTCGACCTGGCGGTCGAGGACTCGATGCTCACCCCCAAGGACAAGCAGGTCTACTCCGAAGAGGACCACGAAGGCAACGTGCTGTGGTCCCTGCGCACGCGCGAGTGGAAGCTCATCCAGGCCAACCCCGACAATCCGCGGGGCCTGCCCGAGCAGCAGCTCTTCCGGGTGGCGGTCGATCGCGCCGAGCAGGACGATCTCTCCGGCACCGAGCACCAGGGAACCGAGCTCGAGCTCGCGGAGCACGCGGAGCTGCAGCGGGCCTTCGCGGAAGGCGAGGCCGTCGCCGGCGGCGGCGACGCCGAGATGACCCTGGAAGAGTGCCGCCAGCTCATGAACCTGGGCTACGTCGAGGACTGCAGCCACCTCAACTGAGCGCGTCGCCCCCGGGACATCCGTTCCGGCACTGCCGGCCCTGCGAGGCTCTTGGGGACAGCTGTCCCCAGGAGCCCCGGAGCCCGGCCGGAGAGGCCCCTCAAGCCGCGCCCCCGCGGCACGTGAAATGCATCCCTCCTGTGCAGACGCTCAGCAGCAGACGTCCAGCAGAGGAGGGTCCGTCATGACCGTCCATGGCCACTCCCCGCCCACACGGCCCGGCGACGAGCCTCGCGGCCTGGCGCCGATCCGGCGATGGCTGAGGCGAGGCCCCTTCCACGGCTGGCAGCGCGAGCACGCGGGTCTTCGACGAAGCGTTGCCCAGACGCGGAGCGACGTGGTCGCCGTGGTGAAGCGGCTCGACCGGAAGGAGGCGCCGTCTCGCGCGGCTCGACGCGGCCGCAAACGACTGGAGGCCCTCGAGCATGCCCTGGCCGCACACTTCGCGGCCGAAGAAGGAGAGGGGCATCTCGAGCAGGCTCTCCAGATGGCTCCTCGCTTCGCCAACCAGGCCGAGCGCCTGCGGCGCGATCACGGCAACCTGATGCGCGAGATCCGGGAGCTCCGCGAGCTGGCCCGGAACGCCGGGCACGACCGCGAAGCCTGGGTCGTCGTCTACCGGTCCTACGACTCGTTCGCCGAGAAGCTCGAGCTGCACGACCAGGCCGAGAACGAGATCATGACCCGGGCCGTCCTGGAGGACATCGGCCCCGGCGACTGACGCACCCGTTCCGGTAGACTCGGCGGCCGGAGGAAGCTCATGGCCGCGGCGGACGACACCCACCGCAAGAGCATCGGCTACCTGCTCTGGATCTTCGGCTTCCTGGGCAGCCACCGTTTCTACTACGGGCGCCCGATCAGCGGCACGATCTGGTTCTTCACCCTGGGACTGCTGGGGATCGGATGGCTCATCGATCTCTTCCTGATCCCCGGCATGGACCGCGACGCCGACCGCCGATTCCGCGCCGGCCCGTACGACTACACGGTCGCCTGGGTACTGCTGACCTTCCTCGGCGTCTTCGGGATCCACCGGCTCTACGTCAACAAGTGGGTGACGGCGATCCTCTACTTCCTGACGGCCGGCCTCTTCGGCATCGGCGTGCTGTACGACTTCTGGACCCTGAACGAGCAGGTCCACGAAGCCAACTCGTAGCCCGTGCGCTGCCCCGGCTGCCGGGCCGACGCGATCTCCCTGGCCGCGAAGCTGCGCGTGGCGGCTCGCGGACAGGCGCGCTGCCCGGCCTGCGGCGTCCAGGTGAAGCTCTCGCTGTGGCCGCGCCGCGTGAATACCTGGGTGGGCGAGCTG
>JANQSB010000215.1 GCA_028284295.1 Myxococcota bacterium
GGATGGATCCAGGTGGCGTGCCCCGCGAAGCCGACCTGGCTGCGGCCCCCCCGACGGCCCTCGGCGCCCGAGCTCTCGAAGTGCACTTCGCCACCGTTCGGACGCGAGAGCCCGGCCAGGATGCGAAGCAGGGTCGACTTCCCCGCCCCGTTGGGACCGAGGATCGCCAGCGCCTGGCCGCCGGCGAGCTCGACGTCGACGCCCGCGAGGGCCGTGACCGGCCCGAAGCGCTTCACGAGGGCGCGTGCGTGGACGCGCAGTGCGCTGCTCACCCGCCTCGTTCCGGAAGGAAGCCCCGGGTCCAACGCATGCTCGCCAGGATAGCGGTCGTCGAGCCCGGCAGGAATCAGCCGGTGGACTCGCTGCCCTCGGCAGGCGCCAGGCTGGCGCCGCAGTGGGAGCAGAAGCGCCAGGTCGGGTCCACCGACCCGCCACACGCCGGGCAGAAGCCACCGGTGGGGATCGGCGCGGCCGGCTCGCCCGGCCGGTCCGTCGCGGGGGTGGGCGAAGCGGCCGGCGCGGACATGCCCGCGCCGGGCAGACTCGCCACGGTCGCGCCGCCGGTGCTCCCGCGCTCCTGGCGCATCAGCTCGACGGCACGGGCCCACAGCTCCTGCCGGGTTCGGTCGTAGTCGGCCTGCGCGACCTTGCCGGTCTCGAAGTCGTGGTCGAGATCGCGAATCGTGCTGTAGACGAGCTCGCGTTCGTGGGCGGGTCCGTGCAGGTCGTCGGCCTCCCGGCCGCGCACCTCTCGCGACGCGCGCAGAGGCGCGACCACGAAGAGCAGCACCGTGGCCCCCGCCACCAGCACGAAGAAGGCCGCTCCGGCGGCGGACGGCGCGCTCGCCTCGATGGGGACGAAGCGGAGCTCGAGGATCTCCTCCGGCTCGACGTGGAAGGCTTCGCGCATCATCCAGGTGCGGGTCCCGATGGCCTGCGGCCGCAGCCGGTGCAGGCGGTCGCTCTCGATCACCAGCCCGGTGTCGGCGGCGCGCAGCTGCAGGGCGGGCACCGTCATCGGGAAGCGGAGGTCGAGCGGCGTGCCGCCGGGTCGCGCGGGCAGTCGGTAGCGGAACGCGAAGTCGTGCTTGCCCGGTCCCAGGGGGCCCACGACCTCGATCCCCTGCTGCACGGCGCCGATTCCGAGGCGCCCGGCATCGTTCGAGAGTCCGATCAGCTCCGCCTCGAGCGGCAGCTCGAAGCGAAGCAGCGGGGCTCGAGGCGTGCCGGCCACGTGCGCTCCGGGCGCGACCCGGAGCTGCTGGGTCTGGGTGACCTCGAGGATCGTGTCGTCCAGCTCGACCGACACCTCGGCCCGCCCCAGCGCGAGCGCGCTCGGGTCGGCCGTGGTGGCGGGGACGCTGACCGTCAGAGGCAGCTCGCCGCCGGCCGGGAGGCTGCCGCTCGTCCAGGCCGCGAACGAGACGCCGTCCCTCTCCACGTCCTCGCCGGAGCGGAGCGCGTCGGAAGTCAGCTTCGGCCCGTGGCTCGCCGAGAGGACCGTCACGCCTCCGGTGCCGCGCGGGAAGCGCAGGCGCAGGTCGACGTCCTCCTCGCCCGGCGTGACGGGCAGCTGGTAGACGAAGCGGATCTCCTGCTCGCCGCGGTAGACCGGGCCCCAGTAGAGCACCCGATCACCTCTCTGCTCGAAGGAGCTGGTCGCATCGAAGACGCCGGTCTGGAAGTCGATCGCGCCTTCGGGCAGGAGGGCCTCGAAGGGGGCGCCGCCGCCCGAACGCTGCGCCTCGGGAACCCAGATGGGACGCTTCCCCGGATTCTCGATGCGGTGGGTCTCCTCGACGAGAACGCGCG
>JANQSB010000238.1 GCA_028284295.1 Myxococcota bacterium
ACCTTCTATGGCCACACGAAGGAGATCTTCGTGAAGGTGGGTGACACGGTGGAGCGCGGCCAGCGGGTCGCCTCGATCGGGAGCAGCGGACGGAGCACGGGTCCGCACCTCCACTACGCGATCCACGTGCACGGCAAGGCGCGCGACCCGCTCAACTACATCTTCGACTGACCTCGGATCTTCGGCCCGGCCCACCTTCCCCTGGCCGGGCTCCGGCCGCGGCCAGGGCCGAGCGCGGCGCCGTGCGGCCCCGGGTGCCCGCTCCTTGATCGTGCCCCGGGGGCTCTCCTACACTCACGCTCCCCCCGCCCACCTCCTCCCCCGGCCGCGGAAGCGTCGATGCAACGTGCACTCAGCAAGGTCTTCGGGACCCGCAACGATCGTGTGATCAAGCGGCTCGTCCCGATCGTGGAGGAGATCGCGGCCCTCGAGCCGGGTCTCGTCGCGCTCTCGGATGCCGACCTGGCTGCGAAGACGCCGGAGTTCCGCAGTCGTCTGGAGGCCGGCGAGACCCTGGACGAGCTGCTTCCCGAGGCCTTCGCGGTGGTCCGCGAGGCCACCAAGCGCACCCTGGGGATGCGCCACCACGACGTCCAGATGATCGGCGGCATCGTGCTGCACCGGGGCTGGATCGCCGAGATGAAGACCGGCGAGGGCAAGACCCTGGTGGCGCCCCTGGCCGCCTACCTGAACGCGCTCAGCGGGCGCGGCGTCCACATCGTGACCGTCAACGACTACCTGGCCAAGCGCGATGCCGAGTGGATGGGCCAGGTGCACCGCTTCCTCGGCCTGTCGGTCGGCTACATCGTGCACGGCCTGAGCGACGTCGAGCGACGCGCCGCCTACGACGCGGACATCGCCTACTGCACGAACAACGAGCTCGGCTTCGACTACCTGCGCGACAACATGAAGTTCGACACGGGCTCGCTGGTCCAGCGCGAGCTCAACTACGTGATCGTCGACGAGGTCGATTCGGTCCTGATCGACGAGGCGCGGACGCCGCTGATCATCTCGGGCCCCTCCGAAGAGAACACGCAGCTCTACTCGATCGCGAACCGTGTCATCCCCAGCCTCAAGCAGGGGACCAAGGGCGAGCCCGCCAAGGGCATCGAGGAGACGGGCGACTACTGGCTCGACGAGAAGGCCCACTCCGCCACCCTGACCGAGCAGGGCATCCACAAGGTCGAGAAGCAGCTGGGCATCGACAATCTCTACGAGCCGTCCATGCTGCCGGTGCTGCACGCGGTGAGCCAGGCGCTGGTGGCCCACACGCTGAAGCGTCTCGACGTCGACTACGTGGTCGAGGTCGGCGACAGCGGGCGCAAGGAAGTCGTGATCGTCGACGAGCACACCGGTCGCAAGATGCCGGGGCGGCGCTGGTCCGACGGGCTCCACCAGGCCGTCGAGGCCAAGGAAGGCATCACGGTCCAGAGTGAGAACCAGACCCTCGCGTCGGTGACCTTCCAGAACTTCTTCCGCATGTACGACAAGATCTCGGGCATGACGGGCACCGCCGACACCGAGGCGGAGGAGTTCGCGAAGATCTACGACCTCGACGTCATGATCATCCCGACCAACCGGCCCCAGATCCGGGACGACATCGCCGACGTGGTCTTCAAGACCAAGCGCGAGAAGTTCGACGCGGTGGTCGAGGACATCAAGGAGCGGCACGAGACCGGCCAGCCGATCCTGGTCGGCACCATCTCGATCGAGACCTCCGAGATGCTGTCGAAGAAGCTCAAGAAGCAGGGCCTCAAGCACAATGTGCTCAACGCCAAGCACCACAAGCGCGAGGCCGAGATCGTCGCCCAGGCGGGCCGGCTCGGGGGGATCACGATCTCCACGAACATGGCGGGCCGCGGGACCGACATCGTGCTCGGGGGCAACCCCGAGGCCATGTCGCTGGCCAAGTGCCAGGGGGACAAGGAGCACGAGGACTACCTCGACCTGCTGGCGAAGTTCGAGAGCGAGTGCCGCGCCGAGCGCGAGAAGGTGCTCGAAGCCGGCGGCCTCCACATCCTGGGGACCGAGCGGCACGAGAGCCGCCGCATCGACAACCAGCTGCGCGGACGTTCGGGGCGCCAGGGCGATCCCGGCTCGAGCCAGTTCTACCTCTCGCTCGAGGACGACCTGCTGCGCATCTTCGAGGCCGACCGGGTGGCCCAGTGGTGGGACCGGGTCGGCGTCGAAGAGGGCGAGGCCATCGAGAACCGCATGCTCACCCGGGTGATCGAGGGCGCGCAGAAGAAGGTCGAGGCGCGCAACTTCGACATCCGGAAGCACCTGCTCGAGTACGACGACGTCCCGAACCGGCAGCGGCAGGCCTTCTACGGCCGCCGTCGCATGGCGCTGGACGCCGAGAACGTGCACGACGAGGTGCTCGACATGACCGAGGGCGTGCTCGTGGGCATCCTCGACATGCACTGGCCCGACAAGGGGGATCCCGAGCCGGAGCAGCTGGGAGAGATCATCCAGCAGCTCGATCACCACTTCGGAGTCCACTTCGCGATCGACGAGCCGCCTTTCGAGCAGATCGACTCGAAGGACGAGCTGGGCCGTCAGATTCTCGAACGACTGGTCGCCTTCCTGGACGACAAGGCCGTGAAGTGCAACGAGATGGCGGCCCAGCACGCCGAGATCGGCTACCCGGACTTCCAGTGGTTCGAGCGCGACATCCTGCTCCGCATCCTCGACGGCCAGTGGAAGGACCACCTGCACACCATGGACGGTCTGCGCGAGGCCATCGGCCTGCGCGGCTACGCGCAGAAGGACCCCAAGGTGGAGTTCCAGCGCGAGGGCTGGGCGATCTTCGAGGAGCTGGAAGGCCGGATCGACGAGCAGGCGGCCCAGCTGATCTTCAAGTTCGTGCTGCCCGAGCCGCGGGCCGCTGCTCCCCGGCCGCTCACCCGCAAGGCTCCGCCAGCGCCGGCCGCGGCGGGCAGCTCCGGCACGGCGGCGGCAGGCAGCGCGGCGGGCGCGACGGGCGAGGCGAAGAAGGTGGGTCGCAACGAGCCGTGCCCCTGCGGCAGCGGCAAGAAGTACAAGAAGTGCCACGGGGCGGCGTGACGCCTCCCGGATCCGCCTCGAGCTCCGGATCGCTGTGGGTACCCGGCTTCCGCGCCGCCGGGGTGAACTGCGGCATCAAGCCTCGCGCGCGCGACCTGGCCCTCGTCGCCGCCGACGCCCCGGCGACCGTGGCGGGGGTGTTCACGAAGTCGACGGTGGTCGGCGCTCCCGTCGAGTGGTGTCGCGAGCGGCTGCGTGGTGGCGTGGCACGAGCCGTGGTGGTGAACAGCGGCATCTCGAACGTCGCCATGGGCGAGCGCGGTCGGCGCGACGCGCGACGGATGGCCGAGCTGACCGCGAAGGCGCTCGACTGCCGGCGCGACGAGGTCTTCGTTGCGTCGACGGGGGTCATCGGCGAGCCGCTGCCGATGGCCAAGCTGGGGCGCGGCATCCCGCAGGCGGCACGGCGGCTCCGCGAGGACGGGCTTCCCGACGCCGCGGAGGCCATCCGCACCACCGACACCTTCGCGAAGCGCGCGGGGGTCGAGCTCCGGGTGGGCGGCCGGGCCGTTCGCATCGCGGGCATCGCCAAGGGCTCGGGCATGATCGAGCCGAACATGGCCACGATGCTGTCCTTCCTGCTCACCGACGCCGCGGTCTCGCGCTCCTTCCTGCAGCGGACCCTGCGCGAGGTGGTGGACCAGACCTACAACCGGGTGACCGTCGACGGAGAGGGCTCCACGAGCGACACCGTCCTGCTGCTCGCGAGCGGGCGCTCCGGGGCTCGGATCCAGGGGCCGAAGAGCCCCGGCGCGGCGGCCTTCCGCCGCGGTCTGCTGCAGCTGGCCGAGAGCCTCGCCCGGGACCTGGCCCGGGACGGGGAGGGCGCCACCAAGCTGGTCACGGTGCTCGTGCGCGGTGCGCGCAGCGCCGCTCAGGCCGAGTCCGCCGCGCGCCGGATCGCGAACTCGCTGCTCGTGAAGACGGCGACCTTGGGGGGGGACCCCAACTGGGGGCGTATCCTGCAGACCGTCGGCGCCGGCCGGGTCGAGATCCGGCTTCCGCGCGCCGTCGTCCGGCTGTGCGGGGTGACGGTCTTCGAGAAGGGCGGCTCCGCCGGGGCGTCCGCGCGCCGGCGGGCGGAGAAGGGCCTCGCCGCCGACGAGGTGGAGATCGAGGTCTCGCTGGGAGCGGGCCGCGCCCGCGCCCGGGTCTGGACCTGCGACCTCAGCACGGACTACGTGCGAATCAACGCCGAATACACCACCTGAGCGGCCGGCCGCACGAAGGGTGGCCCCTTCCCCGTGGGATTCCGTTTGCCCACCCGCGGGAGGACGTGCTAACCACGGGCCAAATCACACGTTCCGGGCCGTCCCCTGCGGTGCCCGCCGTGTCCCGAAGGCGCTCCTCCGACCCCTGGTCGGGCCGCGCCCGGGAGGCGCGGGTCGGGGAATCCACGACCGGGGCGGAGGCACAACCGCGAAGGAGATCCGAATGTCCGAGACGACGGCCACCCCGTCGGGTGCGCCCGACTCCCCTGCCGCGGCGCCCACCGCGGCTCCGAATGCGGACGCCACCGCGTCCGCCGCGCCTGCCGCCGAGGCAGAGCCCCACGTCGTACCGCCGCTGAACGTCCGCTCCCTGCTGGAGGCGGGCGTCCACTTCGGTCACCAGACCCGGCGCTGGAACCCGAAGATGCGCTCGTACATCTTCGGCGAGCGCAACGGCACGCACATCCTCGACCTCGATCAGACCCTGCCGATGATGCGCGAGGCGCTCGACTTCCTGCGCGACACCGCCGCCCGGGGTGGCAAGGTGCTCCTGGTGGGGACCAAGCGACAGGCGGCGCCCCTGATCGAGCTGGAGGCCCGGCGTTGCGGCCAGTTCTACGTGAACAACCGCTGGCTCGGCGGGATGCTCACGAACTGGAAGACGGTCCGGAAGTCGATCGATCGCTACAAGCAGATGCTCGAGCTGCGCGACGACGAGGAGAAGCGCGAGGGCCTCTCCAAGAAGGAGCTCGCTCGCGTCAATCGCCTCTGCGACAAGTACGAGAAGTCGCTGGCCGGCATCGTCGAGATGGCGAAGCTGCCCGACGCCATCTTCATCATCGACGTCGCCAAGGAGGAGATCGCCGTGACGGAGGCCCGACGGCTCGGGATTCCGATCGTGGCGGTGGTCGACTCGAACTGCGATCCGGACGGCATCGACTTCGTGGTTCCGGGCAACGACGACGCGATCCGCTCCCTGGACCTCTACTGCAAGCTCGTCGGCGCCGCCTGCGTCGAGGGAGAGCAGGAGTACCAGAGCAACCTGCTCGCCGAGAAGGACGCGGAGCCCGCGGCTGCACCGGCCGACGCGGCCGCCGCCCCCTCGACGGGCCGCCGCGTGGTCGAGATCAAGCAGCCGCCGCGACGCGGCCGGGGCCAGGGCGGCCCGCGAGGCCAGCAGGGTGGGGGACGAACCCACAGCTCCGGCGGCTGGAACGAGCGCGACGAGGCGCCCGCCGCCGAGGCGGCGCCGGCGGCCGAGCCCGCGCCGGCCGCGGCCGAGAGCGGCGAGAAGGCCCCCGACCTGGCGTCGAGCGCGCTCCCCCCGAAGCCCGAGGAATAGAACCCGAGCTCCTCGTCTCGCGTCCAAGGGAATGCCGAGGACGAGCCCGGTCGGACCGGGAGCAGGAGACGCGAACCGACGAGACCGGGGACAGCACCCGGTCCACCGCAGACCGGCGCCGACCCGGCGCCGGCCCGGACAGCGCAGGAAAGAAGGAAGGCAGGCACGACATGGCCATCTCGGCAGCAGACGTAAAGGCGCTCCGCACCCAGACGGGGGCGGGCATGATGGATTGCAAGCGGGCGCTCACCGACGCCGACGGCGACATCGATCGCGCGATGGAGCTGCTGCGCGAGCGGGGCCTCGCGAAGGCGGGAAAGCGCGCCGGCCGCACGACCAGCGAGGGCGCCATCGGGATCGCCATCTCGGGAAGCGACGCGGCCATCGTGGAGCTCGCCTGCGAGACCGACTTCGTCGCACGCACCGACGACTACCAGGCCCTGGTCCAGGAGATCGCCGATCTCGTGGCGGGCGATGCGGCTCTGGCCGACGCGGACAAGACCCTGGCCGCGAAGCTGGGCGGCGACACCGTCGAGGCACGCATCCAGGCCGCCATCGGCAAGATGGGCGAGAACATCGAGCTCAAGCGGGCCCAGCGACTGTCCGCTGCATCGGGCGTGACGGGTGGCTACGTCCATGCGGGGGGCAAGCTCGGCGTCGTGGTGGGTATCGGCTCGGACAAGAGCGACCCGAAGCTCGAGGTGCTCGCGAAGGACGTCGCCATGCACGTCGCGGCCGCCGACCCGACCCCGCTGGCGGTCGACGCCGACGACATGCCGGCGGACGCCGTGGAGGCCGAGAGGCGGGTCCTGACCGCGCAGGCGGAGGGCAGCGGCAAGCCGCCGCAGGTGGTCGAGAAGATGGTCGAAGGCCGCATGCGCAAGTTCTTCGCGGAGAACTGCCTGGTGCAGCAGGCGTTCGTGAAGGATCCCGACCAGAGCGTCGGCGACGTGGTCAAGAGCGTGGCCGCCGAGATCGGCGGCGAGGCGACGGTCACGGGCTTCGTGCGCTTCCGGCTGGGGGAGGAGAGCGCGGGTTGAAACCCGTCTATCACAGACCACTCCTGAAGGTCTCGGGCGAGGGACTCGCTGGCGAGCAGGGGAGTGGTCTCGATCCCACCATCATCCAGGGTACGGCCGAGCAGCTGCGGGACATCCACGGGCTCGGAGTCCAGCTCGCGGTGGTGGTCGGTGGCGGCAACATCATCCGCGGCATGCAGGCGGCGTCCCAGGGCATGGACCGGGCCACGGCCGACTACATGGGCATGCTGGCCAGCGTGATCAACGGGATGGCGTTGCAGAGCGCGGTCGAGCAGCTCGGCGTCGAGACCCGGGTGTTGACGGCGCTCGAGATCACCGAGGTCGCCGAGCCCTATATCCGGCGACGCGCGATCCGGCACCTGGAGAAGGGACGGGTGGTCATCTTCGCGGGCGGTACCGGCAACCCCTACTTCACGACGGACACGGGCGCCGCGTTGCGCGCCGCCGAGATCCACGCCGACGTGATCCTGAAGGCGACCCAGGTGGACGGGGTCTACGACTCGGATCCCTCGGAGAACCCGGACGCCACCCGCTACGAGCGCCTCGACTTCGACGAGGCCATCCAGAAGAACCTGCGCTTCATGGACCAGACGGCCATCCAGCTGTGTCGCGAGAACGGTCTGCCGATCGTCGTCTTCGACATGAGCGCGCCGGGCAACATCCAGAAGGTGATCCTCGGAGAGGCCGTCGGGACGACGGTGACGGACTGAGCGATCGGGGCGCTCGCCCCGACGAAGCAGGAGATCCCACCATGGCGGACGAGAGTGACGTAGAACTGGTGCTCGAAGAGGCGCGGGAGGCGATGGAGAAGACCATCCAGAGCTTCCGCAAGGAGCTGACCCGGGTGCGGACGGGACGCGCCAGCACGAACCTGCTCGATGGGGTCCTGGTCGACTACTTCGACACGCCGACGCCCCTCAACCAGCTCGCCAACCTGACCACCCCGGACCCGCGCCTGATCGTGATCTCGCCCTATGACAAGAGTGCGGCGTCCGGGATCGAGAAGGCCATTCTGGCCTCCGACCTGGGGGTCACGCCCACCAACGACGGCTCGGTGATCCGCATCGCCATCCCGCCCCTGACCGAGGAGCGGCGGAAGGACCTGGTCCGGCAGGTGCGCAAGATGGCCGAGGACCACAAGGTGGGGGTCCGCGAGGGGCGTCGCGACGCGATCGCCATGCTCAAGGACCTCGAGAGCGACGGACTGGGCAAGGACGATCGCCACCGGGCCGAAAAGAGCGTCCAGGACCTGACCGACGAGTTCACTGCCAAGGTCGACCAGCTGACGGCCGAAAAGGAGAAGGAAGTCCTCGAGGTCTGAGGTCGTGCCATGCCGGAGAGCCAGCTTCGATCCGATCGGGTTCCGCGTCACGTCGCCATCATCATGGACGGCAACGGACGCTGGGCCGAGAGTCGCGGCCTCGTTCGCAACGAGGGCCACCGCGCGGGGATCGAGGCCGTGCGCGCGGTGTTGCGTGCCGCCAACGACCTCGGCGTCCGCTACCTGACCCTCTACGCGTTCTCCAGCGAGAACTGGGGCCGTCCCCAGGACGAGGTGCGGGAGCTCATGCAGCTGCTCGACCGCTACCTCGTCGACGAGATGCCCGAGGTGATGGAGAACCGGATTCGCATCCGGGCCATCGGACGCCTCGAGCGACTTCCTCCGGCGACGCGCAAGAAGGTCCAGGACGCGATCCGGGACACCGCGTCGAACGACGCCATGGATCTCGTCTTCGCCCTCTCCTACGGCGGACGGGGGGAGATCGTGGACGCCGCGCGGAAGATCGCGCGTGCCGCGGCCTCGGGCGAGCTCGACCCCCACGCCATCGACGAGAAGCTCTTCGCCTCGTACCTCTACGAACCCGAGGTGCCCGATCCGGACCTGCTGATCCGCACGGGCGCCGAGTCGAGACTCTCGAACTTCCTCCTGTGGCAGGTCGCGTACACCGAGATCTACACCACCGAGCTCATGTGGCCGGACTTCCGCGAGGACCATCTGCTGGAGGCGGTGCGCGACTACCAGTCGCGGGAGCGGCGCTTCGGCAAGACCAGCGCCCAGGTGTCGAACGAGCCGGAGAGCGGGTGAAGCGGATCGCGATCCTCGGGAGTACCGGCAGCGTCGGGGAGCAGACCCTCGAGGTCGTCGCGGCCTCGCCCGGCCGCTTCGAGGTGGTCGCGCTGGCTGCGGGGCGCAGCGTCGAGAAGCTGGTCGAGCAGGTCCGCCGGTTCCGGCCGCGGCGGGTCTCGGTGGCCGAGGCGGCGGACGTCGCTGCCGTACAGGATGCGGTGGGTCCGGAGGTGCAGGTGGGCGCCGGCGAGCGGGGGCTTCGGGCCGTGGCGACCGAGCCCGCCGACCTGGTGATGGCCGCCCTGGTCGGCGCCGTCGGTCTGGATCCCACCCTCGCCGCGATCGAGGCCGGTCGGGACGTCGCACTCGCCAACAAGGAGGTGATGGTGATGGCGGGGGCCCTGGTGCGCCGGGCCGTCGAGCGCCACGGCGTCACCCTCCTGCCCGTGGACAGCGAGCACAGTGCCATCTTCCAGGCCCTCTCCGGACAGCGCCCGGAGGACGTCGCGCGACTCGTGCTCACCTGCTCGGGCGGGCCCTTCCGGACCTGGCCCGCGGCGCGGATCGCGTCGGCGAGTGTCGAAGAGGCGCTCGCGCATCCCAACTGGGACATGGGCGCCAAGATCACCATCGACTCGGCGACGCTGATGAACAAGGCGCTCGAGATCGTCGAGGCCCGCTGGCTCTTCGACGTGCCGCCGGAGCGCATCGACGTCGTCGTCCACCCCCAATCGATCGTCCACTCGCTGGTGGAGTTCGTGGATCGCTCGGTGCTCGCCCAGCTCGGTCTGCCGGACATGCGCGTTCCCATCGCGGTGGCGCTGGCGCACCCGGAGCGCCTGCCCCTGGAGCTTCCGTCCCTGGACCTGGCCGCGACCGCGCGTCTCGACTTCGAGGCACCCGATCGCAAGCGTTTCCCGGCGCTGGACCTCGCGCACCGCGCCCTGGCGGGCAGCGAGGCCGGGCCCGCGGTTCTCAACGCCGCCAACGAGGTGACCGTGGCCGCCTTCCTCGACGGTCGGATTCCGGTACCCCGCATCTGCGAGATCAACGGCCGGGTCCTCGAGGAGCACCTGGAGGCGGGAGCCGGCGCCGTCACGGGCTCTCTCGACGAGGTCCGCGCGGCCGACGCCTGGGCGCGAGAGCGGGCGGTGGGACTGCTGGCGGGCGCTCCCTCGTGACCCTCTTCGACTACCTCTTCGCCGCCATCCCGCTGCTGGGCACTCTGATCTTCGTCCACGAGCTGGGGCACTTCGTCGCCGCCAAGGCCTGCGGGGTGCGCGTGCTCAAGTTCTCGTTGGGCTTCGGGCCTCCGATCGGAGTCGGCGACTTCCGCATGCGCTGGGTGCGAAACGGGACCGAGTACGTGGTCGCCTGGTTCCCGCTGGGCGGCTTCGTGAAGATGCTCGGCGAGCCGATGCCGGGCATGGAGGCCGAGCCGCAGGTGCTGGACGCGCGGCCCGACGAGTACCTGAGTGCCAAGCGCACCTGGCAGAAGCTGCTCATCACCTTCGCGGGTCCGGCGATGAACCTGGGCCTTCCGGTCCTGGCCTTCATGCTGGTGCTCTGGATCGGCGTGCCGCGAGCCACGAGCGTGGTGGGCATGGTCGAGCGCGCCTCGCCGGCGGCGGCGGCCGGTCTCGAGCCCGGAGACCGCGTGGTCGCGGTCGACGGCCAGCCGGTGGCCTGGTGGCAGCAGGTGCGCGAGGCGATCGCCGGGAGCGACGGCGAAGTCGTGCGTCTGGAGGTCG
>JANQSB010000249.1 GCA_028284295.1 Myxococcota bacterium
AACCGATGGCCGGCGCGCCACGCACGACGAGATCCTCGATGGCGCGTGCGACCTCCTCGACGCTGCCGAGGGTGAGGTAGCGCTCTTCGGTCGGCAGGCTTCGCTGGTCGAGCAACACCGGGCCGTCCTCGCTCCAGCGAAGGGTGAACCAGGAGTCGCGTGCAGCCACTACTCGGACCCTCCGCGGAGGCCGCCCGGGTGAAGCTCTCCCCGGAAGCCCTGGATCTTCAGGGCGACCTCGGACAGCTGCCAGCGTCCCTCGTCGTCGCGCGCGATGCGACCCTCGACGCTGGCCCCGTCTCCCCGGGCCCGGGCTCGGGCTCCCGCGTACTCGACCTGCGCCCGGGAAGCATCGATCGCGAAGCCGCGGGGCTCCCCGGTCTCGAAGGGGAGCTCCGCGACCAGGGTCACCGGTCCCTCGAGCCGAAGCCGCGGCAGCCGGATCTCGGCGGCGTCGGAGTGCAGGCGCAGGGTCGCGAGCGCCGGCGCGTCGGGGCTCTCGGCGGGGAGCTCGAGACGACCGGAATAGCGTCCCCGGAGCCGGGCCGGCTCGCCCCGGTCGCTCACCAGCAGGGCCTCGAAGGGAGCGCCGTCGACCGCGTCGACCTCGAGCGACCCCCGGAAGCCCGCGGCGCTCGCCACGCCGCGAAGCGCGACGGACCCTCCCGTCTCGAGGGCGAGCGTCGAGTCGACGCGCCAGCCCGCACCGTCCGGATCCGGCTGCAGCCCTCCTCGGAGGACGCCGACGAGCGCGACGCCACCCCGCTCCAGCCGCGCGGGCCGCGCCGGCGAGCCCGCACCGGGCTCGACGAAGCGCAGCGAGCGGAGCTGCGCGCGGCCGTCCAGCAGTCCGCCGCGGTCCAGGTCGAGCCGGGTCGCCGGAAGCTCGATGCGTCCTCCACCCGGCAGGCCGACCCCGGGAGACGACAGGGTCACGCCCGCGGGCCAGAAGTCCACGGCGAGGGGACCCGGATCGAGCCGGACGCCCAGCTGGGACTCGACCGCAGCGACGAGGCTCCCGCGCAACGACTCGCTCGTCTCGAGGCGCGTCCGCAGCAGCTGCACGGCGGCGACCCCCGCCAGCGCCGTGACCAGCAGGGCGGACGCTGCGAAGCCCAGCCGCTTCACGCGATCCGGCTCAAGCGAGCTTCTGGATCAGGAGCTCGCGCACCTGCGCCGGATCCGCCTTGCCCTGGGTCTGGCGCATCACGCGGCCCATCAGGAAGTTGATGGCCTTCTGGTCCCCGGCCCGGTAGGTCTCGACCGCATCCGGGTTCGCCGCGATCACCTCGGCGACGGCGGCCTCGATGACACCACTGTCCGAGACCGCCTCCAGGCCCCGCTCGCGCACCAGCGTCTCCGGGTCTCCGCCCTCCCGAACCAGCTCCGGGAAGAGCTCCCGGGCGCTCTTCATGGTGAGCCGACCGTCGTCGATCAGGCCGATCAGGCGGGCCAGGGCGTCCGGCGCCAGCTTCGCGTCCTCGAGCTCGAGCTCGTCCTCCTTCAGGACCTGCAGCAGATCGCGCATCACCCAGCTCGAGACCGTCCGGCTCGCGCTTGCCTCGGCGGCGGCTCCGCTCCCGGCGTAGGCGGCCACCGCCGCCTCGTAGAGGTCCGCGAGCTCGCGGCTGGCGGTCAGCACCGCGGCGTCCCGCTCCGAGAGCGCGTACTCGGAGACGAAACGCGCGCGCTTCGCCTGGGGCAGCTCCGGAAGCGACTCGCGGACGGCCTCGATCCGCTCTTCCGGGATCAACAGCGGCACCAGGTCCGGGTCCGGGAAGTAGCGGTAGTCGTCGGAGTTCTCCTTCAGGCGCAGCACCCGGGTACGACCCGAGGCCGGGTCGAAGGCCATCGTCGCCTGGACGACCTGGCCCCCTTCTTCGAGCAGCTCGGCCTGGCGCTCGCACTCGGCGTCGATGGCCGCCTCGACGTTCGCGAAGGAGTTGATGTTCTTGCACTCGGTGCGGGTGCCGAGCTCGCGGCTCCCCTTCGGACGCAGGGACACGTTGGCGTCGCAGCGGAACTGCCCCTTCTCCATGTCGCCGTGGGAGACGCCGATGTAGCGGAGGATTCCGCGCAGCGCGCGCAGGTAGGCCCCCGCCTCGGCCGACGAGTAGAGCTCGGGCTCCGAGACGATCTCGAGAAGCGGCACGCCGGCCCGGTTCAGGTCGACGAGCGATGCCTCCGCCCCTGCCAGGGCGGGATCGAGGAGGACGCCGGCAAGTCCATCC
>JANQSB010000294.1 GCA_028284295.1 Myxococcota bacterium
ACCCGCGATCTCGGTGGCCATCAAACCACCTCCGCCCCGGGCCTCTCGCTCAAGAGCCGGGACGCTGCGATCGGAGCTCGGTCACTCCATATGGTCTAGTAGTAGGCGGGGTCGAGCTCGTCCTCGGCTTGCTCAATCAGCCCGATCAGGAACGACCGCCGTCTGGCGGCGGGCACGCGGAGCAGCATCTCGTGCGCGTACATGCACAGAAGGTACTGCTCCTTATCCCGGATCTCCCAGTACGGGTCGGGTCGTGACGTCACGCGGTTCATTGCTGCACCCCGTTGTGGAACTCCTCCACGGCGTCCACGAGGCGAAGGTAAGACTTCAACCTCTGCTCCATCGTGATGCTCGGCATCCGCGAGTACATCCGGTCCAGGCTGGGGACGCCCTGCAGCAACCTGTCCTGCACCCGGGTATCGTCGTGCAGCCTCGTCCATTCCTTGGCCAGGCGGATGTCCGGCCGCGGGTACCGGCCGTCCCTGACGATCCTGACGATCAGGTCACGCGCCGAGTCCGGATCGAAGATGTCCGCCGCGTGCATTCGGATGGCGTCAAACGCCTTCTCGCCGAATGCCCAGACTCGGACCGCGGCATTGCCGTCTCGGACGACGACCGGCACGTGGTAGCGCCGGCTCGGCCGCATCTCCTTGTGGACGGGCTCGCCGGCATCGACGCGCCGCACACGCTCTTGGGCGATCGGGTCTTCCTTCAGGTCGTCCGGGACCACGATCCCGCGGTCGTCGATGCCGAAGTAGAAGTCGATGGGCTTGACCAGGTCACCGTCGGGCCAGGGCAGCAGCCGGATCCGAGCGTCCTGCTCAGTCGGACTCCACCGCCTGCCCGAGCCGGTGGCCCGCAGTTTCGTCGCCGCGTTTTGGAGCCGTTCGAGGCTCTGTTTTGAAATAACCATAAATCATTCTCCTAACCCTCCCCAAACCGGGAGGGCGCTTCGCGGCGACGCCCGAGAATTCTCGAAACGAGGGCGCGTCGCCGCGAGCACCAACAGCTTGGCGAGCCGGCCCGCGTTTGTTCATGCGCCTCGTGTCGATTTTCGGAGTCTTCTTCGGGCGCGTCTGGACGGACCGCGGGGGCGTGACCATGTAAGGGGTATGGGCAGCAACGAGGTCGTCGCCGGGACGACCTGCTTCGAAGAGCATCGCAGGCGCCGTGCGCCGTGCGGAAAGACCGGGTGCCGGTACCACCTCGGCGAGCACGAGCACGCTTCTGTATGGCAGCGATGCGCGATCATCGCCGCGGGAGAGGACGGGATGACGCAGGAGGCGGTCGGTCTGGCCCTTGGCCTCAAGCGCGCATCGGCGCGGTCGTCGATCAACCAGACCGAGAGCCGTCTCCTGAGGAAACTGCGCGACGAGCATCCGCAGCTCCGTGGTGCCCACGGCGGTTGACGCCGGCATCGCCGGTCCTAGCACCCTCGGGATGCAGACCGCTGCCCGCGAGGAGCGCCGCGACCTCGAACCTGACCTCACGCCACCTCCCGACCTCCGGGAGATGGTCCGTCGCTGGAACCTCGGAGGCGTTGGCGTCAACGATCCGGTGGTTGTCCGCCGGCATCCCGCCGCAGCCGGCCCGCAGCTTCAAAACAACGGCGTGGACCTGCTCTCGCTTTGGAGGGTCGCAGCCCCTCGCTGCTACGGCGTTCTCCTGTCGTCGATCCGGACGACGATCGTCGCAAAAGAGCGACAATGCACCAGGGAGGAAGCGGAGTTCCAGGTCTACATGGACGGACGGCCATGCTCGGGACTCGCCAGTCGCCAGCTGGGCCTGAAGCTCCGTCCCCGGATGCTCTATCTCACGACCCGGATCCAGATATCGCAGCCCGACGACATTCTTTTCGCCGAGGCGCAGAGCTGGAGACTGTCGTCGCTCAACGACCCGGGGTCTCCGCACGATCTCGGCGAGCTGTTCAGCCACATGGACCTGAGCGACTTCAAGCATCGAAGGTTTCCCGACTGGCTGTTTGAGTGAGCCCTGAGGGACAGCCCCGCCGGCGCGGGGACCGGCGGGGCTGGCAAGGAGAAGCACAATGGCGCGCCGGTGGCGCGAAGCAACCGGCGCGATCCTTAACTACCGACCACTCGGCGAGTTGTTAACGCGGACCGTCGCGCCCGTGTCGCCATCGGCCAAGCGGACGTGGAACCGGATCCCGGTCCTCGCCTCGATCCCATCGACGAGCGCCCCCAACCTCTCCGGCGTCGCCCGGTCGCGGCGGACCCGGGCCCCATCGACCCGGAACACGGCGGGATCGAACCCGAGCTCGATCACCAGGTCCTGGAACTCGGCGACCGGGTCCATCAGGCGGTCGAACTGCTCCTTTCGGGTCCACGACCGGGCGACGCGCAGGTCCCGCGAGGCCAGGCCGATGGTCCGAGATACGG
>JANQSB010000347.1 GCA_028284295.1 Myxococcota bacterium
CGGGGAGTACTTCTTCAGCGTCAACCGCTACCTCTTCCAGGTCATCAAGCCCGAGCAGGAGTCCGACGCTGATGCTCCGGCGGTCCATCGACGATCGCCCGGCGTCCCGGCCGGAGGCCTCAGCCCTCGCTGGGCAGCCCGGGCTTGATGACCTGGAAGAGGTAGCGGTTGACGCTGAAGAAGTACTCGCCGGCTTCCCCCAGCTCGCGCAGGTCCGCCGCCCAGGCGTCGGCCTCCGCCTCGCTGATCCCGTTGCGCCCCACGACGAAGCTCCTCACGCCCTCGAGGATGCCTGCGCTGTACGAGTCGGGGTTGTACTCGGGGTTGAACATCGGATGGACGTCGCGGCGGACCACCTGGAAGCCCGCCTGCTTGAGCTTCGGCGTCAGGCTCGCCGGCAGATGCGGATAGGCCAGGTGCTGGTCCCACGCTTCGAGCATGCGCCGCATCCGCTCGGGATCGCGGTTGGCCCAGACGATGCTGCTCCAATCGGTATCGACGATGAACGCGCGGCCACCCGGACGAAGCACCCGGCAGAGCTCGGCCAGCGCGATCTCCACGTCCTCGACGTACTCGTAGACCTGGGTCGAGACCGCCGCGTCGAAGATGCCCGACTGGTAGGGCAGATCCGTCGCCTCTCCGACCTGGATGTCGACCCAGTCCTGGTCCGCGCAGCGCCCACGCGCCAGCGCCACCATCGGCTCGCTCTGGTCGATCCCGGAGACCACGCCGGAGGGCCCGACGATGGCGGCCATGTCGTGGGCCAGGAAGCCCGGTCCGGGGCCGACGTCGAGCACCACCTCGCCGGCGCGCAGCGACATCGAATGGAGCACGACGGCGCGCTGCAGCTGCACTTCGGGGGCCTGGTACATCCGCTCGAGCGCGCGGGCGGTCGCCTCGTTGAAGTCGAGCCCGTTCTCGATCTTCTCGATCGGATCGATGCCGTCGGCTGCCTCGAGCCCGCTCGTCTCGGCCATCTGCGGATCTTAGCAGCAGGACTGCGGTCGCCGCCGAGCCGGCAGCTCGTGCGCAGCGCGACGGCGGAAGCGGGAGTCCGGCTCGGGTACCCTGCGGGCGTGTCTCGCGAAATCCCGGGCCCCTTCGAGCCGCTCGAGATGCGGCGCTTCCTCGACACCCTGATCTACGAGCCCGACGCCTTCCTGATCGACGAGGTCGTCGCCCTCGATTCCGAGGAGCGTCGGGTCGAGGCGCGCATGGAGACCGACCGGCCCCTTCCCTATACCGCGCTGCAGCGCGTGAGCGAGAGCCATCCGGCCCACGTCGCGGCCGCCGAGATGCTGATGTTGACCGGAAACCTGGGTTTCCTTCACGCCTGGTTCTTCCACGGCTGTCGCTGGGACGAGGGCTGGGTGGGATTCGGCAACCGGATCCATCGCGCGGACTTCAAGGACCTGGCGCGGATCGGCGAGCCGCTGCGCCTGGAGTCCCGGGAGGCGCGCACCCGTGCCGGCGAGCGCCGCGTCGTCCTGCGGATGGAGTTCCACTTCTGGCAGGACGATCGTCTGGTCTATCGCGGCGACCAGTCGGCCATGTTCTTCCGGGGCGCTCCGCTGCTGGGATGAAGCGGCTGCTGCTCGTGGGCGGCGGACACGCCCACGTCGAGGTGCTGCGGCACCTGTCGATCCGACCCGTGCCGGGTTGGGAGACCATTCTGGTGTCCCGCGAGGAACGCGCCGTCTACTCGGGGCTGGTCCCGGCCTTTGCCGCCGGCCAGATCGCGGAGGAGGAGATCGGCATCGACCTGCAGGCGCTCGCGGAGCGCGCCGGGGCCCGCTTCCTCCGGGCTCGCGTCTCCGCCGTCGATGCCGAGGGCCGCCGGGCCTCGCTCGACGACGATGACGCCATCGACTACGACCTCGCATCGCTCGACGTGGGGGCGTCGGTGGCGGGCCGCGGGCTCGAAGGCGTCGCGGAGCACGCCCTGGCGTCACGGCCCATCGACGGGCTCGTCGCAGGCATCGCGAGTCGGATCGAGGCTCTCCGCTCCGCAGCCGACGGGTCGTGCCGTCTCTGCGTCGTCGGCTCGGGTGCAGCGGGCATCGAGCTCGCGTTCTGCCTGGACGCGCGCCTGCAGCGCGAGGGCTCGCGGAAGGTGGAGACGACCCTGGTCGACGGTGGTCGCGCCGTGCTGCCGGGCGCATCGCGTGCGCTCTCGGCTCGCGTGGGCGGCGCGCTGCGTCGCAGACGGATCGCCACCCGGCTCGGGCGCGAGGTGGTGGCCGTCGAGGCGGACGGCATCCGTCTCGACGACGACGCGAAGCTGCCCGCCGAGATCGTGATCTGGGCGACCGGCCCGGAAGCGCATCCGCTGGCCCGCGACTCGGCGCTGCCCATCGACGCGCGGGGCTTCGTCCGAATCCGCCCGAGCTTCGAAGTGGAGGGGCACGACTCCCTCTTCGCCGCAGGCGACTGCGCGAGCCTGCCCGGAATGGGGCGGGCCGGGGTCTACGCCGTGCGCGCCGGGCCCGTCCTGTCCGACAACCTCCGCACGCGCATGCGGGGCGACCCGACCGCTGCCCTCCGCCGCTACTCGCCCCAGGGCGACTTCCTCTCGCTTCTCAACCTCGGGGATGGCCGCGCGATCGGGGCGAAGTGGGGCATCGCCGTGGAGGGCCGTTGGGTGATGCGCCTGAAGGACCGGATCGATCGCGGCTTCGTGGCTCGCTATCGCTGAGCCTCTGGCGCCGAGCCCGGCCCCGATCCCGCGGCGGCGGAGCTATCCTGGGCCGCGGAGAAGCGAACATGGACGAGAACACCTGGATCCCCTGGATCTACCTCGCCTTCAGCGTCTGGTGTGCGTGGTTCAGCTACAACGCGCACTTCCCGATGCGGGTGGGCAGCGGTCGACGGGCCACCATCAGCTTCGCGGCCGGCTGGCTGACGACCGAGCTGGCGCTGCACCACATCGCGTGGCAGGCCATCGTGACGGCTCTGTTCCACGCACTCGGCGCCTTTGGCGCCTGGCCGGGTCTCGTCGGGCTCGGGTTGACGGGCCTCTCCTGGGCGGCCCTGCTGGTCTCCCAGCGGCAAGCCGGTCGCGCACGGGCGATCTGCGAAGAGGCCCTCGCCAGCGTCTTCGGGCGCGACTACTTCCAGCGCATCCGTCCGGAGCTGCGCCAGCACCTCTCCAACGAGATCGACTGGCGGCGCCTGCTTCGGCCCTTCAAGATCCGCCGCAAGGGAGTCGAGCGCATCCGCGACATCCAGTACGGGCGCGGGGGAGGACTCGATCTCCACCTCGACATCTACCGCAGCATCGTCGCGCCCGAGAACGGACCCGTGCTGTTCCAGATCCACGGCGGGGGCTGGGTGATGGGCAGCAAGGACGAGCAGGCCCTGCCCCTGATGAACCAGCTGGCCGAGCAGGGCTGGGTCTGCGTGACGGTGAACTACCGGCTCAGCCCCCACGCGACCTTCCCCGACCACCTGGTCGACTGCAAGCGCGCGCTGGCCTGGGTGAAGGAGAACATCGCCGACTACGGCGGCGATCCGGGCTTCATCGCCGTGACCGGTGGCTCGGCGGGCGGCCACCTGTGCGCCCTGATGGGACTGACCCAGAACGACCCGGAATACCAGCCCGGTTTCGAGGATGCCGACACCAGCGTCGCGTGCTGCCTTCCCTACTACGGGGTCTACGACTTCGCGAACCGGAACCAGACCTGGCCGAGCGATTCCCTGGCCCGGATGCTCGAGAGGCGGATCATGAAGGGTGCGCTTCACGAGATCCCCGAGGCCTGGGATCGCGCCTCGCCCGTGACCCGGGTCAACGAGAGCACCCCGCCCTTCTTCGTGATCCACGGCGAGAAGGACACACTCGTCCCGGTCGCCGAGGCGCGCGAGTTCTCGAAGGTGCTGGCCGAGAAGAGCCCTTCTCCCCACGTCTACGCGGAGCTTCCCGGCGCGCAGCACGCCTTCGAGCTCTTCCTCTCGCTGCGCACGCAGCAGGTCAACGACGCCTCCTGCCGCTACCTGTCCCTGATCTACAGCGAATACCTCGACGCTCGGGCCGGGACCTAGCATGGACACGGTGGCGTGGACGCGGAGCGGCGCGGTCGAGGGGCGCGTCAAGGAGGGGGTGCTGCTCTTCGCGGGGATCCCCTACGCGGCTCCCCCCGTCGGCGCGCTGCGCTTCTCGAAGCCGCGTCCCCACGAAGGCTGGTCGGGGACGCGCCCTGCGCAGCGCTTCGGAAACGCAGCCCTGCAGCCGCCCGGCAGCGGCATGACCTCGAGCCCGCCCCGCCGCATGGGCGAGGACTGCCTGACCCTGAACGTGACGACACCGGCACTGGACGACGCGAGCCGGCCCGTCCTCTTCTGGATCCACGGCGGGGGCTTCCGGACCGGACAGGGCGCCATTCCCTGGTACAACGGCACCTCCTTCGCGAAGCGGGGGGACATCGTCACCGTCAGCATCAACTATCGGCTGGGCGCCTTCGGCTTCGCGAACCTGTCGCAGACCCCGGACGCGGGGGAGGACGCCACCGGCTCGGGCGTCGCCGGCCTGCTCGACCAGATCGCCGCACTCGAGTGGGTGCGCGACAACATCGCCGCCTTCGGAGGAGACCCCGATCGGGTGACGATCGCCGGCGAGTCCGCCGGGGCGATGAGCGTCGGGACCCTCCTGGGCTGCCCCGCGGCCCGCGGCCTCTTCCGGGGCGCGATCGCCCAGAGCGGAGCGGCCCACCACGTGCTCCCGCCCGACACCGCGCAGGTGATCGCGCAGCGGCTGCTTCAGACCCGGGGCATCTCCACCCTCGAGCAGGCCCGCGCGCTGCCGGCCGAAGAGCTGCTCGAGGCACAGGTCCGGGTCGAACGCGAGCTGGCGGGAAGCTCGCAGCTCGGCGCCACCGACGTCTCCGGGGCGAGCGGAATGCCCTTCCAGCCGAGCTTCGGATGCGAGAGCCTGCCGGGCCCGCCCCTCGACGAGGTTCGCGGCGGGCTCGCGAGTGGGGTCTCGCTGCTGGTCGGGACCAACGCCCACGAGTCCACCCTGTGGAACCAGGGCGAGACCGACGCGCGTCGTCTCGAGAAGATCGCGGGCCGCTATCTCCCCGACGCCGCGGCGGCACTCGACGCGTATCGCCTCGATCACCCGGAGGCGTCGCCCTTCGACCTGTTGATCGCACTGACGAGCGACTACATGTTCCGCATTCCCGCCTTGCGCCTGGCGGAAGCCCACTCGAAGAGCGGTGGCCGCAGCTGGAACTACCTCTTCAGCTGGGAGTCCCGCGCCGGCGGCGGCCGACTCGGCGCCACCCACGCCCTCGAGATCCCGTTCGCATTCAACAACCTCGAGCGCATGGGGGTCGACGTCTTCCTCGGCGAGGGTCCACTGCCACGACGGCTCGCCCAGGAGATGCACGACGCCTGGATCGCCTTCGTGAGAAACGGCAGCCCGGAAACGGAGCGTCACGAGTGGCCCCGCTTCGATACGCGGCAGCGCGCGTGCATGGAGTTCGGAGAGCAGACGGCGATCCGCCACGACCCCTGGCCCGCGAGCCGACAGATCTGGGATGGACTGAGATAGACGGGCCCCAGCGACCGCCGGACCGGTCGACGCGATGGCCGGCCCCTTCGCCCAGGAGAAGCACCCGATGCAGATGACCCAACCCCTCCACAGCGCCGCCGAAGCGACCCCCGACAAGATCGCCACCGCCTGCGGCGACCGATCGCGAAGCTGGCGGGAGATGCGCGACCGGGTCTCCCGCCTCGCCTCGGGACTCCAGGAGCTCGGCCTCGAGCGCGGCGACCGGGTCGCGATCCTCTCGATGAACTCGGACCGCTACCTCGAGACCTACTTCGCGACCTGGTGGGGCGGCTTCGCGGTGGTGCCCATGAACGTCCGCTGGTCCGCCGCCGAGAACGCCTACTCGCTCAACGACAGCGGGGCGCGGGTGCTCCTCGTGGACGCGGCCTTCGCGCCCATGGTCCCCGCCATCCAGTCCGAGACCGAGCACGAGCTCACCCTCGTCTACCTCGACGACGAGGATCGACCGGACGTCATGCTGGCCTACGAGACCTTGATCGCGGACGCGACCCCTGTCGCGGACGCGGAGATGCACGGCGACGACCTGGCCGGGATCTTCTACACCGGCGGAACCACGGGCTTTCCCAAGGGCGCGATGCTCAGCCACCAGTCGCTCTGGTGCAACGGCGTGTTCATCGCCAAGCACTTCCGCATCGAGTCGGAAGACGGCTACCTGCACGCGGCCCCGATGTTCCATCTGGCGGACGGAGCCGGCTCCTGGGGATCTTCGATGGCGGGCGCCACCCACTACTTCATTCCGAGCTTCGCCCCGGGCCTCGCCATCGCCGAGATCGAGGCCCGCCGGCCGACGCACGTCCTGCTCGTTCCGACCATGATCGGGATGATGCTGGACGACCCGGGCTTCTCGGCCGAGCGTCTCGCGAGTCTCAAGCACCTCATGTACGGCGCGTCGCCCATGCCGGAGGGACTGCTGCGCCGCACCCTGAAGGAGCTGCCGCAGGTGGGGCTGATCCAGGGCTACGGACAGACCGAGCTCGGCCCGATCGTCTCGACGCTGCCGCCCGAAGACCACGTGACCGAGGGCCCCCACGCGGGCAGGCTGCGCTCGGCGGGCCGGGCCGTCTACGGCCTGCAGGTCAGGATCGTCGACGACGACGGCAAGGATCTGCCGAACGGCCAGGTCGGCGAGATCGCCGTCAAGGGACCGCACACCATGCTCGGCTACTGGAACAAGCCCGAGCAGACCGCCACCGCGTTGAAGGACGGATGGGTCCATACCGGCGACGGCGCCTACCGCGACGACGACGGCTACCTGTACATCGTCGACCGTCTCAAGGACATGATCGTGACGGGCGGGGAGAACGTGTTCTCCGCCGAGGTCGAGAGCGCCATCTCGACCCACCCCGGTGTCGCGGCCGTCGCGGTCATCGGCGTCCCCAGCGAGAAGTGGGGCGAGGCGGTGCACGCCATCGTGGTACCCAAGGAAGGCGAAACGCCCAGCGAAGAGGAGATCATCGCCCACTGCCGCGAGCGGATCGCCAACTACAAGCTGCCGCGAAGCGTCGAGCTGCGCAGCGAGCCGCTGCCCCTGTCGGGCGCGGGCAAGGTCCTGAAGCGGGAGCTCCGGGCTCCCCACTGGGAGGGCCGCGAGCGCGGAGTCAACTGAGTGCGAGCCCGGTCGCCGGGCGAGCGCCTCCCGGCCCGCGCTCCGGCCGTGCCATCACCGCGCCTTCGAGGGCTCCCGACGGGGCGCGGTTCCAGCTGGCCTGCAACGGCTGCAGCACGATCGCGCCTTCGGGGCCACGCGGATCCCCGGCAACGCCGGACTCCAGCCATTCGACAACACGGGCATTCAGGACGAAGCCACAGCTGTCGATACGTGCAGGAGCCGTCGGGAGGGGTCCGGCGGATGGAGGAGGCCGACGTTGCACCCGCTTCTGGACGTGAAGCCCTGGCCGCGAGCCCTGCTGCAGTACCCCTTGCTGATGCTGACGGTCCTCCTCCTGGGGGCCGCTCTGGCCTTCGCGTACTCGTACGCCCCGCTCCACCGGGCCAAGGACTGGGAGATCTCGTACCTGCAGGAGCGGCTGGCCAGTCGCACCCAGCAGGTCGAGGAGCTCGAGGAGAAGCTGCGCAGCGCGGAGAGCACCCTCGAGGGCCAGCCCTCGAGCGACGAGGTGAGCGCCCTTCGCGCCCAGCTCGACGAGGCGAGCGGACTCGGCGACTCGCTGCAGAAGCAGGTCCGTGAGCTCGAGCGCAAGCTGGAGCGCGTGACGCGCAGCCGCGACTCGTGGAAGCAGAAGCACGCCACCGTCGTGGCAGAGCGCGCGGCCGAGGAGAAGGCCGCCGCGAAGGCACTGGCCGCGAGTGCGCAGGAGCGGAGCCCGCAACCCGCCAGCGCCATGGAGACGGACGGCACGACCGGGGAGCCCGACGGCGACGCCGCGGCAGAGGAGCCCGCACCCGGCGAGAGCATGCCGGCGGCCACTCCCTAGGACCTTCGATGCAGATCATCGCTGCGATC
>JANQSB010000356.1 GCA_028284295.1 Myxococcota bacterium
CGGTCGGTGATGTAGCGGTTCGAGAGGGTCGCCGCGGAGACCAGCGCCGCGTCCTCCCGGACAAGGCCATCGACCTCGTCGACGAGGCCGCGGCCCGGGTGCGGGTGCAGGTCGACTCGCTCCCCGAGGAGCTCGACCAGCTCGAGCGCAAGATCACCCAGCTCGAGATCGAGCGGGAGGCGCTCAAAAAGGAGAGCGACGCGGCCAGCCTGGAGCGGCTCGAAACGATCGAGCGCGAGGTGGCCGAGCTGCGCGAGACCCTGGGCGGACAGAAGGCCCGCTGGGACGCCGAGAAGCAGGCGATCGGCTCCGTGCGCGAGATGAAGGAGCGCCGCGAGGAGCTCAACGCCGAGCTCGACCGCGTGCAACGCGCCGGCAACCTCGAGCGCGCCGCCGAGATCCGCTACGGCGAGCTGGTCCAGCTCGAGCACGACCTCGAGGAAGCCCAGCAGAGTCTCGAGGCCTCGACCGGCGAAGGCGCCCTCGTGAGCGAGGAAGTCACCGCCGAAGAGATCGCCGAGATCGTCTCCAAGTGGACGGGGATCCCCGTCGCCAAGATGGTGGAGGGCGAGCAGGAGAAGCTCCTCCAGATGGAGGACAACCTCCGGGGCCGCGTGGTCGGCCAGGACGAGGCCCTCGAGGTGGTGGCGAACGCGGTGCGCCGCGCCCGCGCCGGCCTCCAGGACCCGAACCGCCCGATCGGCTCGTTCATCTTTCTCGGACCCACCGGGGTGGGGAAGACCGAGACGGCCCGCGCCCTCGCCGAGTTCCTCTTCGACGACGAGCAGGCGATGGTGCGGATCGACATGAGCGAGTTCATGGAGAAGCACTCGGTGTCGAGGCTGATCGGCGCGCCTCCGGGCTACGTCGGCTACGAAGAGGGCGGGTATCTCACCGAGGCCGTGCGCCGCCGCCCCTACAGCGTGGTGCTCTTCGACGAGATCGAGAAGGCCCACCCGGACGTGTTCAACGCGCTGCTCCAGATCCTGGACGACGGGCGTCTGACCGACGGCCAAGGCCGCACCGTCGACTTCACCAACGCGGTGCTGATCATGACCTCGAACGTCGGCAGCCAGGCGATCGCCGAGCTCGGCGAAGAGGATCGCGCGCAGATGCAGGCCGAGGTGGACACGGCGCTACGCGCCCAGTTCAAGCCGGAATTCCTGAACCGCATCGACGACGTGATCGTCTACCACCAGCTCGGCCGCGAGCACATCGAGCGGATCGTCGAGATCCAGCTACGCCGCGTGTCTGCACTCCTCGCGGACAAACGCATCGACCTCGAGTTCTCTGCGGAGGCTCGGGCGCTCCTCGCCGAGCAGGGCTACGACCCCCACTACGGGGCCCGGCCGCTCAAGCGGGTGATCCAGCGCATGGTGCAGGACCCGCTGGCGATCAAGATCCTCGAGGGCGACTTCCCGGAAGGCGCGAAGGTCTTCGTCGACGCCCGGCTGAACGGCGAGGCGCTGGAGTTCCGACAGGCCTCGTAACACGAGGCCTGTTCCCTCGGCTGGCCTCGTAACACGAGGCCTGTTCCCTCGGCTGGCCTCGTACCACGAGGCCCGTTCCAGCCCGGCGGATCTCGTCGTACCTGGACGGGCTCGGCCCGGCGGAGCCTCGTCGCTACGGGGCGCGTCCCAGCCCCGCCGCCTCCCGGGCGGCCTCGAGCACCGGCTCGGCCAGGCCGCGCGCGCGGGCGACCCCGTCGCGCAGCGCGTCCTCGACCTCGTCGGGCCGGGCGAGGAGTTCCTCGCGACGCTCGCGCATCGGCCCGAAGAACTCGAGCAGCCGCTTCAGCAGATCCTTCTTTACATCGCCGTAGCCGACGCCCCCGGCCTCGGCGGCGGCGAAGTAGCGCTTGCGCTCGTCCTCGTCGGCGAAGAGCGCCCAGAGCTGGAAGACCGCGCTGCTGGTGTCCTTGCCCTCTTCGACTGGAGTCGAGTCGGTGACGATGCCCATCACCGATTTCTTGAGCTCCTTCTGGGACGCGAACATGCGGATCGTGTTGCCATAGGACTTGCTCATCTTGCGGCCGTCGGTCCCCGGCACCACCGCGACGTCTTCGAGGATGTCCGGATCGGGAAGCTTGAAGACCTCGCACTCGTAGGTGTGGTTGAAGCGCTGGGCGATGTCGCGGGTCATTTCGAGGTGCTGCTTCTGGTCCTGACCCACCGGCACCCGGTCGGGGTTGTAGATCAGGATGTCGGCGGCCATCAGCACCGGGTACGCGAAGAGCCCGTGGTCGATCGCCACCCCCGCCGCGATCTTGTCCTTGTAGGAATGGGCGCGCTCGAGCAGTCCCATCGGCGTCACCGTCGTGAGGATCCACGCCAGCTCGCAGAGAATCGGGAGATCCGACTGGCGGTAGAGAATGGCCCGCGCGGGGTCGAGACCCGCCGCGAGGTAGTCGATGGCGAGATCGAGGGTGAAGTGACGGCGCTCGGCTGCGTCGCGCAACGTCGTCATCGAGTGGTAGTCGGCGAGGAAGTAGATCGCCTCGTGGGCCTCCTGGTAGGCCACGTGCTGCCGCATGGCGGCGAAGTAGTTGCCGAGGTGGGGCTCGCCCGAGGGCTGGATCCCCGACAGAATGCGCATCAGGACACCTGCCGTGTTTCGCTGGGGTCTTCGGTGTAGTGGAGCCAGTGGAGGTAGTCCGGATCCTCTCCGGCCACCACCGCGGCGAGACGCGCCCCCACCCGCTCGGTGACGGGCCCGGGTGCGCCTCCGACGACGGGCTCGCCGTCGACCGAACGCACGGGCCAGACCCCGGCGCTCGTCCCCGAGAGGAACACCTCGTGGGCGTCGAAGATCGCCTGGGCCTCGAGCGGACACTCGAGAACCTCGACCCCCTCGTCCCGGGCCAGGGTGAGGATCGAGTCGCGGGTCACCCCGGCGAGGATCTCGTCGATCCCCGGCGTGAGGAGCCGGCCGGCGGCGTCCACGAGGAAGAGGTTCGTCGTCGGCCCCTCGGCCAGACGACCGTGTTCGTCGAGGGTGGCGATCTCGTCGTAGCCGTCGGCCCGGGCCGCGCGCTTCGACATCATCACCCCGAGGTAGTTCGCCGCCGCCTTGGCCTGGGGCGGGAGATGCGCGTCGATCCGCTTGCGCTGCCGGTCGAGCTTGAGCCGGCAGGTCGCCGGCCGCCGCACCGGCTCCGCCTTGGTCTCGACCAGGTCTCGCTGCACGTCGTACGCGGCGATCAGCACCTCGATGCGCGGATCCATCGGGACCACGTCGACCTCGATCGAGGGCAGATACGCACAGATCTTGAGCGCGGTGGCGTCGGGGTTCAACGCCACCGTCTCGCGACAGGCGCGTTCGAGCAGCCCGCGTCCCCAGGGCGACTGGAGCCCCACCGTCTGGAGCGAGTTCTCGAAACGCAGGATGTGGTCGTCGAGACGGAAGAGCGCCGGGCCCCGTGGTGTCGCGTGCACCCCCATGTAGTCGAAGACGAGGGAGCCCCGCTGCATGCTGTGGGAGAGCACGTGCACCGTCGCCTCGTCCCAGGGCACGAAAGCGCCGTCGATCCAGACCTTGCGATCACTCATCGCGGGAAGCTAACGCGCAGCGGCCCCTAGGAAAATCTCGGGATCACCCGCTCTCCGAAGAGCTCGATCGAGCGCATCACCTGGTCGCGGGTGTGGAGGCCCTGGGGAATCAGCAGGAAGCACTCCCGGAAGGGGAAGTGCTTGCCGGCCTCCTCGATGCGCTTCGTGAGGGTGTCCGGCGAGCCCACCAGGTACTCGGGGTGTCCCTGTCCGAAGGGCGTGAACCAGACGTCCCAGTACCACTTGTAGTCCTCGAGCAGGGCCTGGGCCTCGGCGTCGGTGGGCGCGCAGATCATCGCGCCGCCCCAGCCGGCCTCCTCCCCGGGCTCGACCTCGTGGCCGAACGTTGCCGCCTCCTCGCGGTAGGTCGCCCAGAGGCGTTGGCAAAACTCGAAGTTCGAGGAGAGGACGATGGGCTTGCCGAGATACTTCGCCCAGAAGACCGCAGTGCGCATGCTGTGGGTGAAGCCGGCGTAGAGGGGCGGGTGCGGCGTCTGGAGCGGGCGCGGACAGATCCCGACCTCGCGAATCGTCATGTCCGTGTCGACGCCCCGGCCAAAGCGGGTGTAGACCGGCGCCTCGTGGGGATTCACATAGCCCGGCGGCGGAAAGTTCCAGTGTTTTCCGCGGTACGAGAAGGTCTCGTTGCGCAGCGCGGCGATCACCACCTCGACGAACTCGGTGAAGTACTCGCGGTTGAGGTCGTCGGCGTCGCTTCCCCGGTTCCAGGGGCCGACGGGCTCGAGCTCCTCGCGCACCCGGTAGCTGCTCACCCAGCGGGCCTGGTAGCCACGCACCAGCCCCACGCCAAAGCGCCCGCCCAGCATGTGGTCCATCGTCGCGATCGACTCGGCGGTGCGCAGCGGATTGTGGGTGGTGGACACGAAGCCGCAGGTGATGACCCGCAGGCGCTTGCTGTGCTGACCGATGAACATCCCGGTGAGGGTGGGCTCGTTGCTCGCCTCGAAGCCCTCGATCTGCAGGTGGTGTTCGGGGTGGCCAAAGCCGGCGTAGCCCGCGTCGTCGGCGGTCTCCACGAACTCGCCCAGCTCGGCCAGCATGCGCTGGTAGAGCTCGGGGCGCAGGCCGGCGCCCCCGGCCTCGAGCTCCTCGCGACGGCCGAGGGTGCAGTAGACGAAGAGGTTGAAGTCCATCGGGTCGGCTCTTTCCCGAGCGACGCCCGCCGGCGCTCGCTAGTTGGCGGCGCCGCTGCGGAAGGCCTGCGCGGAGAGGCCGTCCCCGCGGCCGCTCGCGTAGGTGGCGTAGAGCGGAATGAACCACTCGAGTTCGTGACAGGTCGCTGCCACCGAGGCACGGGGGGTGACCGTGTCGAGCCAGCGCTGGAGCCGCGGGCAGCCCTCCGGGAGCACCAGACCCCGGTAGTGCTCGAACACCGGGAGGCGCTCGAGAAACGGGAAGACCGCCGCGTCGACCAGACCGAAGCGCTCGCCCATCCAGAAGGGCCCGTCCCCCTGGATCTGCCCGAGACGCGCTTCGAGAAAGCGCAGGCCGTCTTCTGCCTTGGCCCGCAACGCCTCCTGCTCCACGGGATCCTGTTCGAAGAGCATCTTGTAGACCACGGGCAGCCAGACGTTGTCGAAGTGGCGGATCTCGTTGCGCATCACCGCGAGCCCGCGCTCGTCTGCCGGCCGCATCGGGGCGCCGCCGAAGCTCCCGTCGAGGTACTCGTTCACGATCGCCGACTCCCAGAGCACGAAGTCGCCGTGGCGGATCACCGGGACGCGCCCGGTGGGCGTGAGATCCATCAGCCAATCGGGCTTGGCGTCGAGATCGATCTCGACGGACTCGTGGGCGATCTCCTTCTCGCCGAGCACGATGCGGGTGCGCTGGGCGTAGGGACAGACTTCGGCGGTGATGAGGGTGAGTTCCGACATGGGGGCTCCCGTGATGCGAGCCGGGGTCCGAGTGCCGACGCGCCGCTGGAATATACTGCCTGCGACCACAGCGCGGGAAACCGCTCGGGAGGACGCATGACGCGATGTCGGAGCGCGCACGGCGCGGGGATCCTGGTTTCGGTGGGCGTGGCCTCGCTCGGCCTGGCTCTCGCCATCGGCCCGGGCGCGAGCCCCGCCGCGGCTCAGGGTGAGCGCCCGAGCCTGGAGGACCTCTACAAGGCCTTCCACGCCCAGCCCGAGCTCTCTTTCGAAGAGGAGAAGAGCGCCGCCCGGATGGCCGCTGAGCTCGCGGCGGTCGGCGCGGAGGTGACCACCGCGATCGGCGGCCACGGGGTCGTGGCGGTGCTGCGCAACGGCCCCGGCCCCACCCTCATGCTGCGCAGCGACCTCGACGCGCTGCCGGTGACCGAGGAGACCCCCCTCCCCT
>JANQSB010000364.1 GCA_028284295.1 Myxococcota bacterium
ATACTGGGTTCAGGAGAACGAGCATGACGAGCGAAGAACGAACGACCCCTCGACTCACATTGGGACACACGACCCTGGCTGCGCGCGACCTCGACCGCCTGGCGGCGTTCTACCGCGACGTGCTGGGCTTCCACGTCACCAACCGCGGCCCGGTTCCGGGCGGATCCGAAATCGTCTTCTTGAGCCAGGACCCGAACGAACACCACCAGATCGCCATGGTGGGCGGCCTCGATGCGCCCGACCCGGCCTTCATGATGGTCGACCACCTCGCGTTCCGGACCGGCACCCTCGACGATCTTCGCGTGCTGCGCGACAAGCTCGCGGCGGCCGGGGTCGAAGGGGTCCTGTCGATCTGCCACGGGAATGCCTGGTCGCTCTACTTCAACGACTGCGAGGGAAACGGCGTCGAGTGCTTCGTGGACACCCCCTTCCACGTCGCGCAACCCTTCGCCCAGGGCTTCGATCTCGACCAGCGCGACGAGGAGATCCTGGAGGCCACTCGCAAGCTCGTCGAGTCCGAGCCCGAGTTCCAGCCCATGGCGAAGTGGCGAGAGGAGTTCGCGCGTCGGATCGGGTGACCCGGGTCGCTACCGGGGTTCCGGACGGAGGAGACCGCCGAGCGCGGCCTCCACCAGCCCGTCGGCCCAGCCCCGGGCCGGCTGCGAGCGCATGCGCCCGAGGACGGTGGTCCCCAGGAGCCCGTAGAAGAGCGTCCCGTGCAGACGCGCGACGATCGCCATCGGATCTCCCGTTTCGATGACGCCGGCCGCTTGTCCTTCTTCGATCACTCGCATGGTCCGACGCACGGCACCGGCGAGGGGCAGCACCGTTGCCTTCTCGATCCGGCCCGTGTCGTCGAGGAACTCGTGCATGACGAGGCGCAGGGCCGACGGACGCTCGCGCCCGAGGGCCACCAGAACGCCCAGCAGCGCCCGCAGCCGTTCTTCCGTACCCGCGAGCCCGGAGGTCGCCTCGTCCATCCGTCGGTCCAGGTCCTCGCCGACCGCCTCGAGCACCGCCCGGTAGAGGGCGGCCTTGGAGGGGAAGTGATGCAGCAGCCCGGGGTTGCCGAGGCCCGCCGCCTTCGCGATCGACGACAGGGTGGTGCCGCCGTAGCCGCCTTCGGCGAAGCGTTCTTCGGCACGATCGAGGATGCGAGGGACGGACGAGGCTGCGGGCACCATCGCCTCAGTGGCTGATCACGTTGTTCGGGTCTGGCTTCCGGTCCGACGGCGCCTGGCTGTAGTCGCCGAAGGGGCCGTCCCGCTGGGTGATCGCCTCGCGCACCCCCTCGGCTTCGACCTTGTCGACCCAGGCGAGCGCGTCCGGGGTGTTGCGCATCATCCCGTCGAGGATGGGTCCCAGCGTCTGGACGGCGTTGAGCCCCTGCTGCTCGTACGCGTGGTTGACGACCAGCTTCATCGCCTGCAGCTGCGACACGGGAATGCTCTTCAGCAGGTTCGCGACCTCGAGGACGCGGGCCTCGAGCTTGGCGAAGGGCACCGACTCGTTGATGAGGCCGGCCTCGGCAGCCTCGGCACCGGTGAAGGGCTGCCCGGTCAGGGCCCGCCACTTCGCCTCCGCCAGGCCCAGCCGGTAGATCCACATCCCGGAGAGGTAGGCACCCCACATCCGGGAGTAGGGTGTGCCGATGACCGCATCGTCCGAGGCGATGACGATGTCTGCGGACAGCGCGTTGTCGGAGCCGCCGCCGACGCACCAGCCGTGGATCTGGGCGATCACGGGCTTGGAGCTTCGCCACATGGAGAAGAACTGCTGGGTCGGCGCGGTGAGCTCGTTGGTGGACCAGGTGAACTCCTTGCCCGGGTCCCACTTGCCGTCACTCGCGATCCAGTCGTCCCAGTGGTGGAAGCCGCCGTCGAAGTTGTAGCCGGCACAGAAGGCCCGACCGTTGCCGCGCACGACGATGACCTTGACGTCGTCGTCACGAGTGGCCGCCTCGATGGCGGCGGCGAACTCGTCGGGCATCGGAGGAACGATGGTGTTCAGTGCCTCGGGGCGATCGAGGGTCAGGAAGAAGATCCCGTCCTCGACGGAGGTCTTGATGGTCTCGTACATGGCGGCTTCCTTCGCGTTGGGGGTTGGCACCGACCGACTAATCGGTCGGTACCAACATGACAGCAGGGGCCCGACATGTCAACTCCACCACAACCCCTTGACTCCAGTGAGGATGAGAGCTTGAATTGAATTCAATTCAAACGATCCGAAGCCAGGTGGAAGAGTGCCCGAAACCACGGCGCACAGGTTGATGGAAGCCGCGCAGGCGGAGCTGATCGCCCAGGACGGCCGGCTCGAGATGACGGGAGTCGCGAAGCGAGCAGGGCTCTCCGTCGGTCTCGCCTATCACCACTTCGGGTCCAAGACCGGGCTGATCGCGGCGGTCGTCGAGCACTTCTACCAGCCGCTGCGAGAAGTGATGATGGGGCCGAGCGGGACCGATCGGGAGAGCTGGGCGCGCCTCGAGCGCGAACGCTTCTCCCGCATGGTCGACTACTACTACGACCACCCGCTCGCGCCGCTTCTCGTCGGGCGGATGGGCCGTGAGCCCGAAGTCATCGACATCGAGCGCGCACACCTGGAAGCGTTGTTGGACGAAGGCGTGCGCAACCTCCGGTCCGCTCAGGCCGCCGGGATCCTCTCGCGGAAGTTCGATCCGGAAGTCGCGATCGGCCTCGTCATCGGTGGCGTGCAGCAGGCCCTCTTTCGAGCCCTCCATCGCGAGCCTCGACCCGACCGGACCGAGTTCATGTCACATCTCTGGTTTCTCATGGAGCGTCTGGTCCGTCCTTGAAGCGGCCCGGTGCATCCCCGAAAGAAGAAGGAAAGCCACGATGAGCTACACGCAGATCGAAGTCGACCGCAGGGGCCCCGTCACGATCATCCGATTCGATCGACCGGAGGTCATGAACTGCATCGGACTCACGACGCACCACGAGCTGGTCCACGCCTGGGACGCGTTCCGCGACGACGACGAGGCCCGGGTCGCCATCATCACCGGTGCGGGGGACAAGGCGTTCTGCGCGGGGGGTGATCTCACCGGCGGCGTGAATCTCACCGAGACCGGCGACGCCTTGCAGCGGCCGACCGACTCCGTGCTGGCTTCGCACGAGCGCGGCGAGCAGCCGGGCGTTCTCGGCCCGAGCCGCTGGACCGACATCTACAAGCCGATCATCGCCGCCGTGAACGGCGTGGCCTACGCGGGTGGGCTCGAATGGGCCTGCTACGCGGACATCCGCATCGCGGAGGAGCACGCCTCCTTCGGCGTCACCTGTCGACGCTGGAACATCGGGCTGGCGGACGGGGGCACGCAGCGCCTTCCGCGCATCGTCGGCATGGGCCGAGCCATGGACTTGATCCTCACGGGTCGCGTCATCGACGCGGAGGAGGCCCACCGGATCGGCCTCGCGAACGAAGTCGTTCCCAAGGGGCAGGGACTGGCCCGCGCGATCGAGCTCGCGGAGTTCATCGCGGCCCTGCCGCAGGGAGCGATCCGGTCGGACAAGGAGGCGGCGGTGCGCGGATTCGGCAAGCCACTCGACGAGGGGCTCCGCATCGAAGCCCAGTGCTTCCACCGGTCCTTCTTCCATCCCGACACGATGGAGGGCCTGCGCAGATTCCGCGAGCGCGACCACCCGGACCGCAAGGCAGGCGGGCCTGCGAGGACGCCGGGAATCGTCCGCGGATGAGAGAGCGAGCCGAATGAAGCGCGTTCTCGTCCTCTTCGCCCACCCTTCGATCGACCGCAGCGAGGTCAACGTCGAGCTGCTGCGAGCTTCGCGGGATCACGAAGGCGTCACCGTCGTCGACCTCTATGCCGAGTATCCGGACTACCGGATCGACATCGATCGCGAGCAGGAGCGGCTTCGCGATCACGACGTCGTCGTCTTCATGTCTCCGCTCTACTGGTACTCGACTCCGGCGATCCTCAAGGAGTGGCAGGACCTCGTGCTCGAATACGGATTCGCCTACGGACACGAAGGCACGGCGCTGCGGGACAAGCTCCTTCTCTGTGCCTTGACCGCGGGTGGGCCGGAGAAGGCCTACCGCACCGAGGGCTTCAACCACTACACCATTCGAGAGCTGCTGCGACCGATCGAACAGACTGCGACGATGTGTGGCATGCGCTTCGTCGCCCCCTTCATCCTGTTCAGCGCACGAACCGCCCATGAGGAGAGTCGGGTCCGATCCCACGTCGCGGACTGGGTCCGGCTGATCGAGGCGCTGCAGCGCGACACCCTCGATCTCGAAGCTGCCGCCCGGGCCCCGACCCTCAACCCGATGATCGACGCACGAGACGCGGGAGATCCGGCGTGACCGACACCCTGCTCAGCGCCTTCATCTACCTCGCGGCAGCAGTGGTCGCGGTGCCTCTGGCGACGCGACTCGGCCTCGGCTCGGTGCTCGGCTACCTGATGGCGGGCGTCGCGATCGGCCCGGTGCTGGGACTGGTCGGGGACGAGACGAACGAGCTCCAGCACTACGCCGAGTTCGGCGTCGTCATGATGCTCTTCCTCGTCGGCCTGGAGCTCGAGCCACGCATGCTGTGGTCGATGCGCGACCGGCTGCTGGGGCTCGGCGGACTTCAGGTGTCGATCACGGCGACGGTCGTCGCCGCGATCGCCCTGGGCTTCGGCCTGGGCTGGCAGACGGCGATCGCCATCGGCTTCATCCTGTCGCTCTCCTCGACGGCCATCGTCTTGCAGACCCTTCAGGAGAAGGGCCTCGCTTCGACGTCGGGGGGCCGCTCGGCCTTCTCCGTCCTGCTCTTCCAGGACATTGCCGTGATCCCGATGCTCGCCGTCATCCCGCTCCTCGCCGTGCCGGAGATCCTGGCGGCGGCGGACGCGGCGGGGGGACACGGCGCCGACACGGGGCACGGCAGCTCCTCCCTCGTCGCGCACCTCGAGCCGTGGACCACCGCGTTGGTGGTCCTGGCTTCGATCGCTGCGGTGGTCCTCGGCGGCCACTTCCTCTCGCGGCCGCTCTTCAGGCTGGTCGCCGCGAGCGGGCTGCGTGAAGCGTTCACCGCCGTGGCGCTCACGCTCGTGGTCGGGGTGGCGGTTCTCATGATGCTGGTGGGACTCTCTCCCGCTCTGGGCACCTTCCTGGCCGGCGTCGTCCTCGCGAACAGCGAGTTCCGCCACGAGCTCGAAACGGACATCGAGCCCTTCAAGGGGCTCCTGCTCGGTCTCTTCTTCATCACCGTGGGCGCCGGAATCCGATTCGAAGTCCTGTTCGACAACGCGATGCTGGTCCTGGCCGGGACCGTGGGCGTGATGGTGCTGAAGGCCGCCATCCTCTTCGGGCTCGCGATCGCGTTTCGGGTCCGACGCAGCGAAGGCTGGCTCTTCACCCTCTCTCTTGCCCAGGCCGGCGAGTTCGGCTTCGTGCTGCTGGGCTTCGCCGTCGGGAGCCGGGTCGTTCCGCCGGAGATCGCGCCGATTCTCGCCCTGGTGGTCGGGCTCTCGATGTTCCTGACCCCGCTTCTCTTCATCGCCTTCGACCGCGTCGTCGTCCCCCGCTACACCCAGGATGCCGAGGAGCGGGAGGCCGATTCGATCGACGACCGGGGCAAGGTCATCATCGCGGGCATCGGCCGCTTCGGGCAGATCGCGAACCGGCTGCTCCGGGCGAACGGAGTCGAGACGGTCGTGCTCGATCGCCAGGTCGCCCAGATCGAGGACATGCGCGCGGTGGAGGTCCGGAGCTGGTTCGGGGATGCGACGCGACCCGACCTCCTGCACACGGCGGGCATCGACGACGCCGCACTCGTCATCGTCGCCATCGACGAACGGGACCAGGCGGTCGAAATCGTCGAGAACGTGAAGCGCCGCCATCCCCACGTTCGCGTGCTGGCTCGCGCCTTCGACCGGGGCCACGACTATCAGCTGCGGGAAGCCGGTGCCGACTACACCGTTCGGGAGACCTTCTACTCCGCGCTCGAGCTCGGCACACGGGCGCTTCGCGAGCTCGGCATGCACCCCTTCCGGGCGAGAAATCTCAGAAGCACCTTCGAGGCGGCCGAGAACGAGGTACGCGACGCGCTCTACGCCGCGTGGCAACGGCGCCCCGACGGCGAGCGGATGGGTCGCGACCACCACGAGCTCTTCATGCAGCTCGACGCGGCGATGGCCGAAGCCATGCAGCGCGACCGCGACGATCGCCACTCCCGGGCCGAGCGCGGATGGACGCCGCCGCCGAAGGGCTATACGAGCGAGTTCCGGACCGACTCTGCGGGCCGGGAGAGCGACTCGTAGCGGCCCGGGCACGTACCGATCCGACCCCGGAACGACGGTCGGAAGCAGATTGGAGATCTCCACTCATGTCGACACCCCCTTCGCGTCCCAACATCCTCCTCATCATCACGGACCAGCACCGCCGGGATCACACGGGATTCGGAGGCAACGAGCTCGTCCGCACGCCGCATCTCGACGCCCTCGCCGCGCGCGGCACGGTCTTCGACCGCGCGCTGGTGGCGAATCCGATCTGCATGCCCAACCGTTCGAGCATCCTGACGGGCCGCGTGCCTTCGGCGCACGGCTGCATCTTCAACGACCGCTCGCTCGCGTGGAACGTCAACACCTTCCCCCGCGAGCTTCGCAAGGCGGGCTATCGCACCGCGCTCATCGGCAAGTCCCACTTTCAGCACGGCCTCAGCCGCGACGTCCATCGGGACGCCGAACGCGCGCCTTCGTCCTTCGTGGAGAGGAGCCCGGGGTGGGACTCGTGGGAGAACGCCGAGCGCTATCTCGACGGACCGGTCGACGTCCCGACGCCGTACTACGGATTCGATCACGTGGAGTTCGCGATCGGGCACGGCGATCAGGTGACCGGCCATCACTACCGCTGGGCGTTGGAGAAGGGGGCCGACCCGGAGCTCCTGCCCCAGGTCTGGGGTCCCGGCTTGCCCGCCCGCCGACGCAGCGACGAGTGGTGGCAGGTCTACGATCCAGCCGTACCGGAGGAGTTCTACTCCACCACCTTCGTGACCGAGCGCACGCTGGACTTCCTCGAAGCTGCGAGCCAGGGCGATCCGCCCTGGATGCTGCAGTGCTCCTTTCCCGACCCCCACCATCCCTTCACGCCGCCGGGGCGCTGGTTCGACGCGTACCGCCCCGAGGACATGCCGATCTCGACGAGCTTCGAAGACCCTCTCACGGACGCTCCGAAGCACATCCGGCGCTTCCGCAAGATGGAGCCCTCCGCCAATCCGGTGCAGATGTTCGGCCCGACGCGCGCGCAGCTACAGCATGCGACAGCGGCCGAGTACGGAATGATCGAGATGATCGATCACGGCATCGGTCGCGTGCTCGAGCGGCTCGAGCGCCTGGGCATGGCGGAGAACACCGTCGTGGTCTTCACCAGCGACCACGGCGACATGTTCGGGGACCACGGACTGATGCTGAAGGGAACGATGCACTACCAGGGATGCATCCGGGTTCCGCTCGTGATCGCTCGCCCCGGGAGTCGTCCGGCTCGAAGCCCGGCACTGGCTTCGAGCCTCGACCTGGCCCAGACCCTGCTCGAGCTTGCGGGCGTTCCCGAGTTCGACGGCATGCAGGGGACGAGCCTGGTGCCGATCCTCGAGGACCCGAACGCCTCGGTGCGCGATCACGTCTTCGTCGAGGAGGACTTCCCGCCCGCGGAGATCTTTCCGATCTTCCCCGCCAAGCTGCGCACCCTCGTGACCGACGAAGGGCGGATCACCCGCTACAGCACCGGCGAGCTCGAGGTCTTCGACTGGGCGAGCGACCCCGAAGAACGCGTCAATCTGGCTGTTGGCGACCGCGACCCGGAGCGCCTCGCATCACTCTCGGATGCCCTCACGGGTGCGCTCATCGACTACAGCGACACGTCGCGCCCGGAGTCCGCACCGCTCGACTGAGAGCGCGCACTCGCCGCCCATCGCTGGACAGCCCGGCCCGAGAAGTATACAGTCGTATACTTCTCATACGCTTCAGAGAGCGATGGGCCCGACGGAGCGGGCCCGAGAAGGGGCGGGATGGACAGCATCGGAGACACCTACCGAGCCACCCGGGGTCTTCCCGGCCCCTGGGACGCCATCGTCGTCGGGTCGGGAATGGGCGGCCTCTCGGCCGCGTCCCTCCTCGCCCAGGACGGGCTTCGCGTCCTGCTCCTCGAGCAGAACCGGATCGTCGGTGGCTGCACACAGAGCTACGAGCGCGACGGCTACCGCTGGAACATCGGGATGCACTACATCGGTGAGGTCCAGGCGCAGCACACCACCACGTGGCAGCTGTTCGACGCGGTGACGGGCGGGGCCATCGAGTGGAACCCGCTGCCGCCGATCTACAACCGCATGGTCGTCGGCGATCGCCACTACGA
>JANQSB010000407.1 GCA_028284295.1 Myxococcota bacterium
CAGCGCCAGCCCCCTCGACGAGCGGAAGCAGGATCGCCTGCGCCGCGCCCTCTCGGACCGCACCGGCATGGAGGTCAAGCTCGACGTCACCATCGACGAGAGCCTGATCGGCGGTGCGATCGCGGAGGTGGGCGACCTCGTATTCGACGGCAGCATCCGCGCGCAGCTCGACGGTCTGCGCGCAAACCTCACGAAGGAATCCTGAGCGATGAACATCAAGCCCGGTGAGATCACCGACATCCTGCGGCGCGAGATCCGCGAGTACGACAGCGAGATCGACATCGCCGAGACCGGCAGGGTGCTGATGGCCGGTGACGGCATCGCGCGCGTCTACGGGCTCGAGAACGCGCTCGCGGGGGAGCTCGTCGAGTTCGAGAACGGGGCCCGCGGCATGGTGCTCAATCTCGAAGAGGACAACGTCGGCGTGGCGATCATGGCCGAGTCCCACGGCATCCGCGAAGGCGACAGCGTGAAGCGCACGGGCCGCATCATCGAGGTGCCGGTCGGCGACGGGATGCTGGGTCGGGTGGTGGACGCCCTCGGCCAACCCCTCGACGGCAAGGGCCCGATCGAAGCCGCCGAGAACCGCCAGGTCGAGATCAAGGCGCCGGGCATCGTGACCCGCAAGTCGGTGCACGAGTCCCTGGCCACCGGCATCAAGGCCATCGACGCCATGGTGCCGATCGGCCGCGGGCAGCGCGAGCTCATCATCGGCGACCGCCAGACCGGCAAGACCGCGATCGCCGTCGACACCATCATCAACCAGAAGGGCGGCGACGTCTTCTGCATCTACGTGGCCATCGGCCAGAAGCAGTCGACCGTGGCGCAGGTGGTCGACAAGCTGCAGTCCGCCGGCGCGATGGAGTACACGATCGTGGTGGCCGCGACGGCCTCGGACCCGGCACCGCTGCAGTTCATCTCGCCCTACTCGGGCTGCACCATGGGCGAGTACTTCCGCGACAACGGCAAGCACGCGCTGATCGTGTACGACGACCTCTCCAAGCAGGCGGTGGCCTACCGCCAGCTCTCGCTGCTGCTGCGGCGACCGCCGGGGCGCGAGGCCTACCCGGGCGACGTCTTCTACGTGCACTCGCGGCTGCTCGAGCGGGCCGCGAAGCTCGACGACAGCCTGGGGGGCGGCAGCCTGACGGCGCTGCCCATCATCGAGACCCAGGCGGGCGACGTCTCCGCCTACATCCCCACCAACGTCATCTCGATCACCGACGGCCAGATCTTCCTCGAGACCGAGCTCTTCAACTCGGGCGTCCGACCCGCCATCAACGTCGGCATCTCGGTGTCGCGGGTGGGCGGCTCGGCCCAGACCAAGGCCATGAAGAAGGTGGCCGGTACCCTGAAGCTGTCCCTCGCGCAGTACCGCGAGCAGGCGGCCTTCGCGCAGTTCGGCAGCGACCTCGACGCCGCCACCCAGGAGCAGCTGGCCAACGGCGACCGTCAGGTGGAGATCCTCAAGCAGGGTCAGTACCAGCCGATGACCGTCTCCGAGCAGGTCGTCGCCATCTACGCAGCCACGCCCCAGGACGAGCGCCAGTCGTGGATTCGCGACTACGGGCTCGACGACATCCAGCGCTACGAGTCCGAGATGCTCGCCTTCATGAAGGAGAACCACGGCGACGTGCTGTCGGAGATCGACAACTCGGGCCAGCTGATGGACGACACCGAGGCGAAGCTCGTCGCCGCCCTCGACGAGTTCGGCAAGGTGTTCCGTCCGTCCAGCGGAGAGGCAGCCGCCTAGCTCCCATGCCCAGCCTCAAGGACATCCAGCGCCGGATCACCAGCGTCGAGAGCACGCAGAAGATCACGAGCGCGATGAAGATGGTGTCGGCCGCCAAGCTGCGGCGGGCCCAGCAGGCCGTGGAGGCCGCGCGCCCCTACGCGCGCCACATGCGCGACACGCTGGCCTCGGTGGCCGCCGGCGAGACCGACGCCGAGAACCCGCTGCTGCTGGCGCGCGAGTCCGTGAAGCGCCTGGGCGTCGTGGTGGTGACCTCGGACCGGGGTCTGGCGGGCGCCTTCAACACCCAGGTCAACAAGCTCGCGGCCCAGACCCTGGCCGAGCGCGAGGCGGGGCTCGAGAGTGTCACGCTCTACCTGCTCGGACGGAAGGCCGGCGACTACTTCAAGCGGCGGCGCCCCGACCAGATCGCGCTCTCGGAAGTGATCGGGAGCAAGGTCGGCTACGCACAGGCTGCCGCGGTGGCCCGTCAGCTCGCGACCGCCTACGTGAACGGCGAGCTCGACGAGGTGGTGATCGTCTTCAACGAGTTCGTGACGACGCTGAACCAGCGGCCCGGCGTGCAGCAGCTGCTCCCGATCGTGTCGGAAGCCGCCGAGAGCGAGGAAGGCGAGGAAGAGGCCTCGCCCTACACCATCGAGCCGGACGCCCAGCAGCTGCTCGCGACCCTGGCGCCGAAGACCCTCGAGGTATCGGTCTTCCAGGCCCTGCTCGAGAACCAGGCGGGCGAGCACGCCGCGCGCATGACCGCCATGGAGAACGCCACCCGCAACAGCGAGGAGCTGATCGACTCGCTGACGCTTCAATTCAACCGCGCCCGTCAGGCCGCGATCACCCGCGAGCTGGTGGAGATCGTGACCGGAGCCCAGGCCCTCGAGGGCTAGCGCGCCTCACACGTCGGCGCTCACTCCGGAAGCCCCGGAAGCCCCGATTCCAACGCCCAAGGAAGGAACGAGACGATGGCAGAAGTCGGCAAGATCACTCAGGTGATGGGACCCGTGGTGGACGTGGAATTCCCGCCCGGCAACATCCCCGAGGTCTACACCGCACTCACCACCACGAACCCCGCGATCGACGACAAGGACGACAACCTGACCGTCGAGGTCGCGCTGCACCTGGGCGAGAACACGGTGCGCACCATCGCGATGGACACCACCGACGGCCTGCGCCGCGGGCAGGACGTGAAGAACACCGAGCAGCCCATCGCCGTACCCGTCGGACCCGGCACCCTGGGCCGCATCATGAACGTCGTCGGCGAGCCCGTCGACGAGCGCGGGCCCATCGAGGCCGCCCAGTACGCGCCCATCCACCGCGAGCCGCCCGAGTTCGTCGACCAGGCAACCACCGCCGAGACCCTCGAGACCGGCATCAAGGTCGTCGACCTGATCGCACCCTATCCGAAGGGCGGCAAGGTCGGCCTCTTCGGGGGCGCCGGCGTGGGCAAGACGGTGGTCATCCTCGAGCTGATCAACAACATCGCGAAGCAGCACGGCGGCTACTCGGTGTTCGGCGGCGTGGGCGAGCGCACCCGCGAGGGCAACGACCTGTGGCACGAGATGGCGGACGCCAAGCTCGCCGACGGCACGACGGTGCTCGACAAGGCGGCGCTGGTCTTCGGCCAGATGAACGAGCCGCCGGGAGCCCGCGCGCGGGTCGGCCTGACCGCGCTGACCGCCGCCGAGTACTTCCGCGACGAGGAAGGCACGGACGTGCTGCTCTTCATCGACAACATCTTCCGCTTCACCCAGGCGGGCTCGGAGGTGTCGGCGCTGCTGGGCCGCATCCCCTCGGCGGTGGGCTACCAGCCGACCCTGTCGACGGACATGGGCGAGCTGCAGGAGCGGATCACGTCGACCCGCAAGGGATCGATCACCTCGGTACAGGCCATCTACGTGCCCGCCGACGATCTCACCGACCCGGCGCCCGCCACGGCATTCACGCACCTCGACGCCACCACGGTGCTCTCGCGACGCATCTCGGAGCTGGGCATCTACCCGGCCGTCGACCCGCTGGACTCGACCTCCCGCATCCTCGGCCCGCAGGTCGTCGGCGACGAGCACTACGAGGTGGCGCGCGGCGTGCAGGCCACCCTGCAGAAGTACAAGGACCTGCAGGACATCATCGCGATCCTCGGCATGGACGAGCTCTCCGAAGAGGACCGCCTCACGGTGGACCGCGCGCGGAAGCTCGAGCGCTTCTTCTCGCAGCCCTTCGCGGTGGCCGAGCAGTTCACCGGCACCCCGGGCGTGTACGTGAAGGTCGAGGACACGATCCGCGGCTTCAAGGAGATCCTCGAGGGCAAGCACGACGATCTGCCCGAGCAGGCCTTCTTCATGGTGGGCACCATCGAGGACGCCCGCGAGAAGGCGAAGACCCTCTAGCAGGTTCGCGCGAGCGCGGACGAGGCGGAGACTTAGCGATGTCGATCGAGCTGGTCGTGGTGACACCCGAAGGCGAGGCCTTCTCGGGCCCCGTCGACGAGGTGGTGCTGCCGGGCGCCGCCGGCGAGTTCGGCGTGCTCGAGAACCACGAGCGCTTCCTGTCCGCGCTGGATCACGGCTGCATGGAGATCCGCACGCCCGAAGGCTCGGGCTTCAGCGCCGTCTCGAACGGCTTCGCGGAGGTCACCGGCGAGAAGGTCGTCGTGATGGTCGACTCGGTGGTGGAGGCCGGGGACGTGGACGTCCGCGCCGCGACCGCCACCCAGCAGGAAGCCAGCGACGAGCTCGCCGACCTGCCCGACGACGAATCCAACGCCGCCCGAAGAGCCGACCTCCAGGACGCCCTCGACCGAGCCAACGCCCAGCTAGCCGCCGCCGAAAAGGCCTGACGCCCGCCCTCCGGGACTCGAAAGAGCCAGCCGACGAACCCGCCGAAGGACGCCCACGGGGCTTCGGCAATCAGCTTCGCCATCTCCGCCCCGTCAACCAACCACGGGGCGTCGAGAGTGCCGCAGGTTCGCGGCCCGCGGACCGGAGGCCGACGGAGGCGTACTCCCGTACGCCGAGGAGGTCGGAGGGAGCAGGTCGCGAAGATGCGGTGCTATCGGCGGCCCGCTATCTAACCGGTGCTGCTTTGAGCTTCACCTTGCCCGCCTTCACCACAACCTTGAACTCGACGTCTTTGCAGCCCAGCTTCGACTTCATCTGCTGGGTCTGCTTGTCGACGACCGACTGCAGCTTCTTGGCGGAGAGGCCCTTCACGTTCTGGCCGCAGGCCAGGGCGGCATCGCGGTAGGACTCGAGCAGGGCCGAGCCCGCCTTGGCGGACGCGACTCCGCTCTCCTCGGCGGGCGCGCTACCCGGGCCGGGGCCGTCCGTTCCCTCGCGGATCTTCGCCTTGAAGACGTCCCGCTTGTAGGTGCCGGCCTCGCGCTGTCGCAGGATCGAGTCCCACTGTCGCTTCAGGGCCTGATAGCGGGCGTTCACCGAATTGAAGCGGAAGCGCATGGCGGTGTTCTGGATGGGCATGTTGGCCCACTGGGTGACGAACTTCTGGATTTCCTGCCGGGCCATCACGGGCTCGCGCGGGCGGGTACCCAGGAAGTACCGCTCGTAGTCGAGCTTCAGCATGTTGAGCTTGTTCTCGAGTACGCGGAGATCTTCTTCTGCCAGCGTGGCGGCCAAGATGCACGCCTCCCGCCAGGCTGATCGACGCGCCGGGCGTGGGCCTTTAGACCCGCACCTCCCGTGCTGATCTCGCCTGCTTCCCCCGGAGGGGAGAGCCAGCGTTCGCCGACTATGCGGGGTCCCGGGCGATCTCGGGCTTCAGGAGCTCGTCGCCCCCACCCGGGATCCGGAACGCGTCAAGGCCTGCGTCATCCGCGTCATAGAGGGCGTTTCCCTCGACCTCGAAGCCCGCGTCACGAATCATCGCGTAGGTCTCGCGGGCCGCGTCACCGCGGGTGGTCAGGTAGCCCTCGACGAACAGCGAGTTGGCGGGGTACAGGGCCAGGGGCTGGAGGGAGCGGAGGTTTCCCTCGCGGCCACCGGCGATGCGGATCTCTGCCTTCGGGTTCACGAGTCGCATCACGCACAGCGCCCGCAGGCAGCGCTCCGGGGTGAGCGAGCCGTCGTCGGTGACCTGGTTGCCCTCGATGGGGATCAGGAAGTTGACGGGGATCGACGGCACCTCGAGCTCGCGCAGCTGCAAGGCCACGTCCACCACGTCGAGGGTCTCCTCGCCCATGCCCAGGATCAGGCCGCTGCAGGTCTCGATGCCGTTGCGGCGGGCCGCCTCGAGGGTACGGACGCGGTCGGCGTGGGTGTGGGTCGAGCAGATCTTCGGGTAGTGGCGCTCGCTCGTGTTGAGGTTGTGGTTCAGGCGGTCGAGTCCCGCCTCCGCCAGCAGCTTCGCCTTCTCGTCGTCGACGAGGCCCGCGGACAGACACACCTCGACGGGATAGCGGCGCTTCACCTCGGCGATCACCTCGGCCAGGCGCTTCGTATAGGCGAGGGTGGGTCCGCGTCCCGAGAGCACCATGCAGTAGCGCGAGGCGCCCTGGCGGGCGGCCTGCTCGGCCTCGGCGAAGATCTCCTCTTCGCTCTTCATCGGGTACTGGCGGATGGCCGCGGCCGAGTCGCGGTTCTGCGAGCAGTAGCCGCAGTCCTCCGGGCACAGTCCGTTCTGCACGTTGTTGAGGACGTGCACCATGACCTTGCGGCCGAAGTGGTGGCGCCGCGGCTGCCAGGCCGCATCCACCAGACGCAGCAGCTCCACGTCGGGCGAGTCGAGCAGCTGGCAGGCCAGGTCGCGGTCGAGGGCTTCGCCCGCGAGAGCGTCCTGTGCGAGGCGGAGGTAGTCGAAGGTCATGGGGTCTCCAGGGCGTGCGCTCACACCCGGGGATCACGGGCGGGACGGGGTTTCGAAGGTCCCGCAGACTAGCGCGCTGTCGACCTCCCGGCAGCAACGGGTCGACAGGCCGAGCTCCTCCCGGAGCACCCGGTCCGAGCCGCGTGAACGCCAGTTAACCACCTGTTTTTCAAGCGCTTTGTGGACCGGTCAGCTTTGACACCACCGGGGCCCGCGGCTAATCTCGTCGGTCGATGACGCATCCCCCCGCGACCTCGCCTCGCGACTCGATGCCCCGGGACTCGGCGAACTCGGCAGAAGAGATGCCGGACTCCTCGCTGGACTCGACGCCCATCTCCCGGGTCTTCGGGCGGCTGGAAGAGAGGCTCTCCCTCGTCGACCGGACGATGCGCGCCCAGCTGGGCGGCCCCAGCGAGCTCGTGGTCTCGATAGGCGACCACGTTCTCTCTTCGGGGGGCAAGCGGATGCGGCCGGCCCTCGTGATCCTGGCCGCCGAGATGTGCGGCTACACGGGACCGCGCAGCATCCAGGTGGCGGCTGCCATCGAGCTGCTCCACACCGCCACCCTGCTTCACGACGACGTCGTCGACTTCTCGGACCTGCGGCGCGGGCGTCCCTCGGCGAACGCCATCTGGGGCAACCGACGCGCGGTCCTCGGCGGCGACTTCCTCTACGCCTGCGCCTCGAACATGATCATCCAGGACGGCAGCGTCGAGATCCTGGAGCGCTTCGCGGACACCATCGGGCTGATGGCCGAGGGCGAGCTGCTGCAGCTCGAGTTCAGCTTCGACGTCGGCGCCACCGAGGCCCAGTACTACAAGGTGATCGACCGCAAGAGCGCGACGCTGCTGAGTGTCGCGTGCGAGTCGGGAGCGCTGCTCGGGGGCGTCACCCGAAACGAGCGACGCAGCGTGGCGGAGTTCGGCCGCGAGCTCGGTCTCGCCTTCCAGCTGCGCGACGATGCGCTCGACTACGACTCCAGCGCATCCACCCTGGGCAAGCGCGACCACACCGACCTGCGCGAGGGCAAGGTGACCCTGCCGCTGCTGCTGACCCTGAAGCGTTGCACGGGGAACGAGCGCGAGCGGATCGCCAGCGTGCTCAAGCGCGCGCGGCAGGCCGACACCTCGTACCCGATGTCGTCCGAGGCCGTTCTCGAGGGCTCCTCTTTCGAAGACCCTCTCGAAGCTCCGCTCGAAGGCTCTTTCGAAGCCCCGCTCGAAGGCTCTCTCGAGGTCCAGGGCCGGCGCGCTGCGAGCGAAGCGGTCTCCGAAGCCGACTTCGCGGCCGTCGTCGAGCTGGTCGACCGCTACAACGGCGCGCCCGACACGGTGCGACGGGCCGACGAGCATGTCGCACGCGCGAAGGCCTGCATCGCCGCCTTCGAAGAGGGCCCCTCCAAGGACGCCCTGCTCGCCACCGCCGACTACGCGGCGGGACGGGATCACTGAGCCCCGGACGGTCACCCGCGGTCCCGCGGAGAACCATCCACATGAACGGAAACACCGAACCCCGGTCGCACCAGGCGGCGCATCGGGTCCGCCTCGCGCTCGCACTGCCGATCGCGATCGCAGTCGGCCTGGTCGCGCTCTCGGGCCCGGCCGCACAGGCCGCCAAGCCCGCTGCGGGCGCGTCGCTGAGCGGCGTGGTCAACGTCAACACGGCGACTCCCGAGCAGCTGCAGCTGCTGCCCGGCGTCGGCGAGGCGCGCGCCGTGGCGATCGTCGCGCTCCGCAAGGAGCGTGGCGGCTTCCAGCGTGTCGAGGATCTGCTGGCCGTGAAGGGCATCGGCGAGTCGATGCTCGAGCGCATGCGGCCCTTCGTCACGGTGACGGGGAAGACCACTGCGCGGAGGCTCTGAGGCCATGCGTGGCGCGGTGCCGGGCTCGGGCCCGGCACCGCAAGCGCCCGCTCCTCCAGGGGTTCGCGGGGCCGGGGCGAACTGACGGCACGAGCCCGCTGGCTTACCCTCGTGGATCCCATGCGCGTGCCCGACTTCGTGCTCGACCCCATGCCCGGCGACGAGATGCACGCCGCCCTGCTCGCGCTGCGCGAGCAGGGTCCCGTGGCCCGGGCCCGCTTCGGGGGCAGCGAGGTCTTCGTCACCACCACCTTCGAGAGCCTGCTGGCGGGCTTTCTCGATCCGGTGGGGCTTCCGCCCGCAGACTTCTACCGCAACACCATCGCCCAGATCATCGGGGTCAACTTCCAGTCGATGGAAGGTGCCGAGCACCGGCTGTATCGGCGGCTCGCGACGCCGGCCTTCCGCTCTCGCGCCGTCGAGCGCTTCGCGGAGACCGGGCTGCTGGAGCTGGCCCACGAGGTGCTGGGCCGACTCGAAGGAGACGACGAGGTCGACCTGGTTCCCCGCTTCACGCGGGTCTTCCCCTTTCTCGTCAT
>JANQSB010000174.1 GCA_028284295.1 Myxococcota bacterium
CGATTGCAGGGCCTCGAGCACCCGCGCAGGGGTGCGGCGGCTGGTGGAGAAGTAGGGCGTTCCGCCCTCGGCGCAGACCCGCTCCGCCACCGCGCGAAGCTCGTCGATCACCGCATCGGTGTAGACGAAGGGATGTGTCGGGCCGCCCACCAGCACCGCGACGAGCGGTCGCGGAAGGTCTTCGAGACGGGGACGCCAGGCGCGTTCGGCCTCGGCCAGCTCGTCGGGGTCGACGCGCATCAGCGGCAGGCCGATCTTCAGCACGTTGGCGATGCGCGGGATCTGCACCTCGGCGCTCAGGATCACCAGATCGAAGCGTCGCAGCAGGCCGGAGGGCTTCCCGAGCAGCACGATGCGCGTTCGTCCGCCCGATTGCTCGCGAACCCACAGCGACGCCATCGAGGGTCGCCTTCCGCAAGTGAGGATCAGGTCCGGCCACGGCGGCTCGAGCGGGTCGGATCGCCCCAGGTCGATGTGGTCCAGGGAGGGCCGGTAGCGCGGCTTGGCGACGTCGTATGGCGGCAGCATCTCGACGTGCTTGCGCTCACACTTCCAGCCGAGCGCCTCGACGAGGATGTCCACCTGGGCGTTGTCGCCGGCCTTGTCGCCCAGCACGAGCCAGACGTGGCCGGGTGCCACGCCCCCTTCCCTGCCGGGCTCCCGAAGGGAGGCCCTTCGGTTGCTCCCGGTGGCCGAATCGCTCGCAATGCCCATCTTCGCGCTACTTTCCCCGTTGCCGCCGGGTCCCCGGCGCGGCGCGGATGATAAGCCCTGCATCCCCCCCTTGCCCCTGAGGACTGCCCGTGAAGCCTCGTGTCTTCATCCACACGAACGAGAAGCAATGGGTCGGTGCGCTGGTCTCGCGCTACTCGCTGCAGCGCAACTCGGCACACGCTTCGGAGTTCGACGTCGAGATCCTGCACGTCAAGGACTTCCCCTTCCTGGCCAACCGCGAGGGGCAGCCCTTCCTGCGCGGGGGCGTCGAGCGCGTCTGGCGCATGGACGACCTGCAGTCGTTCACGCCGCTGCGCTTCAAGCCGCCCGAGCGCATGGGCTACGAGGGGCGCGCGGTCATCATCGACCCGGACATCTTCGCGGTCGGCGACATCTACGAGCTGCTCTCGCGTGACATGGAGGGCAAGGCGGTGATGGGTCGCCCGCGCTGGAACAAGGAGACCGACCGCGAGAAGGCCCTGCAGAAGGGCAAGGAGAAGGGCACGGTCGCCACCAGCGTCATGCTCCTGGACTGCGCGAAGCTCACCCACTGGCGGGCCGAAGAGCAGTTCGGCGAGCTCTTCGAGTTCAAGCGGGACTACAAGCGCTGGATCGGGCTGCTCGACGAGCCGCCGGAGAACATCGGCCTCTTCGAGCGGGAGTGGAACGACTTCGACCGGCTCGCGCCGGAGACCAAGCTCCTCCACAACACCAAGCGCCGGACCCAGCCCTGGAAGACCGGCCTGCCGGTCGACTACACGCCCGCCGACAAGTTCAAGAAATTCCCGCCGCTGCGCGCCCTGAACCGTCTGCGCGCCCAGGTCTTCGGTGAGTACGGCCTGCTCGGTCGCTATGCCCCGCATCCGGACCCGAACCAGGAGCAGTTCTTCTTCGGGCTGCTGCGGGAGTGCCTGGAGAAGGGGATCGTGGACGAGGCCCTCCTGCGCGAAGAGATGCGGACCAACCACGTGCGTCACGACGCGCTCGAGGTGATCGACCGCACGCCGCCGCTTCCCGCCTGAGCGGCAGTTCCGTCCTGCCCCGGTTCCCGGCCGACCGGGTTCCGTCCCGTGTGTCTCAGCGTCGTCGGTCCGTCGCCAGCTCCCGGTACAGGGCCACGTAGCGGTCGAGGCTTCGCTCGACGTCGAAGTCGCGCTCGACGAGCGCCAGCCCGGCTTCGCCCAGTCGCTGCCGCAGCGCGGGATCCTCGAGCAGTCGCTCCAGGCCCGCCGCCAGCGCGGCCGCGTCCCGTTCGACGAGCAGGTAGTGCTCGCCTTCGCTCCCCATCGAAGGGGAGCGACCCACGAAGGGGGTCACCACCACCGGCAGGCCGGTGGCCATCGCTTCCAGGACCGAGTTGGGAAAGCCCTCCCGCTTCGTGGCCAGCACGAAGAGGTCTGCGGCCCGCAGGTTCTCCTCGACGTCGCCCGCCATTCCCGCGAAGTGGATGCGGTCGGATGCGCCGCTCGCGTCGACGAGCTCGGCGATGCGTTTCCGGTAGTCGCCGAGCTTCGGGTCGTTGAGGTCGGCGCGCGGGCCGACGATCAGCAGGTGCGGCTCGGCGAAGCGCTTCGCCACCGCCTGCCAGGCCTCGAGCAGCAGGTCCTGTCCCTTGCGCGGCATCACCGCGCCGACGGTGACCACGACCGTGGCTTCCTCGGGGATTCCCAGCGAGCGCCGCAGGGCGCGGCGCGCTTCGAGGTCGCGAGGGGGATGGAAGCGCTGGAGGTTCACGCCGTTCGGAATCATCTCGATCCGCGTCCGCACGCCGATGCTGCGGAGGAACTCGGCCTGGGGGTCGCTGTTGGTGACGATGCAGTCGAGGGTGTTGTAGAGGCTGCGATAGAAGTGCTTGCGCCAGATCCGCTTCACCTTCTTGTCGGGCCAGGTGGGGAACTGGCTCACCGAGTAGAGGGTCGGGATGCCCATGCGGCGGAGTCGAAGCAGCCACGGGATGGCCCGCGCGCGGAGGTTCGAGACGAACTGCACCGCATCCGGCCGCAGGGCGGGGTCGCTGCACAGCTCGACCACGGTGCGATAGAAGATGCGGTGCCGTCGTCTGCCCTTGTGGTCGGGAAGTCGGACCCGGTGGACCGGCGTTCCGTCCACCTCGTCCGGCGGCAGCATGTCGCCGGGCGCGTGCTCGTACCAGTCGAGGTCGCGGTCGACCTCGGTCCGTTCCTCGAGCATCGGCGTGCCCGTGGCCACCCAGGTGTCGAGGCCTCGAGCGCGAAAGCCCGGCAGGTAGCGCAGGTACCGCATCTGCGCGCCGCCGTAGGTGGGAAAGAAGTGCGGCGAGGCGAGACATAGCTTCGAACGCGGCGGGGTCTCGGGCGACACGGACGTGGATGGCTCCGGGGCAGTCTGGGACGCGTGCGTCGCATCGCGCCGCAGTTGGCGCGAGTCTGACAGATGGGGGGCCGGTGCGCCCCTGTCCTCTCGCGCCCGGTCGTGGCGGTGTCCAGCGTCGCGCGTTGCTAGACTGCATGCGATCCCCCCGCCGACTTCGGACCCAGACCATGCAGTATCTCGACTACCGTCGTCTCGACGAGATCGACCCGGCCGAGTTCCAGGCCCGCAAGCCCTGGCCCTGGGCCTCGACCCAGGGCCTCCTCACCGACGAGGGCTTCGCGAAGCTTCGGGAGAGCCTCCCGGACCTGTCCCTCTTCGACAATCGATTCGGAGAGGCGCGGAAGGGCGGTCAGGCCCCGCACGATCGCTACTCGCTCGAGTACACGCCCGACGTGGCACCCCGGGTGCCCGCGCCCTGGCGCGAGTTCATCGACGAGCTGTGCGGAGACCGCTACCGGAAGACGATGGCCGCGCTGCTGGGCGGCAAGGAGATCGAGTTCCGCTTCCACTGGCACTACACGCCGGCTTCCTGCGCGGTCTCGCCGCACTGCGACTCCGCTCGCGAGCACGGCTCCCACCTCTTCTACTTCAACACCGAAGAGGACTGGGATCCCTCCTACGGCGGTCAGACCCTGGTGCTCGACGACGGAGGTCGCTTCCACCACCGGGATGCCCCCGACTTCGAGGACTTCGACTCGGTGGTGGCCGTCGAGAACATGGGCAACCGCAGCTTCTTCTTCGCGCGACGGGACAACGGCTGGCACGGCGTTCGCGAGATCGAGTGCCCGGAGGGCTATCTCCGCAAGGTCTTCATCGTGGTCGTGAATCCTTCGACCCTGTACTGGAAGGTGCGCGATCGCCTGCGAGGGAAGTCGATCCAGCGCTACTAGCGACGGCGTGCCCGCGCACGGATGCTCCCGGACGCTACGCGGCGTCGACGGGGACCCGGCAGACCGCCACCAGGTGCGGTCGCTTCGCGCCGCGGGACAGCTTCTGGAAGCGACCCCAAAGCGATCGCAAGGGCTGACCGGGCACCACCTTCGCGAAGCGTCCTTCGATGGTCTCGACCATGTCCAGACCCAACGAGCTCAGGTAGGCGGCGAGACTGTCCGCCGTCCAGGTGCGCACGTGCCCCCAGCGGTGGAAGCGCTGGTCGCAGCTCGGACAGTAGACCTCGCTCGCGCGCAGCTTCTCGGCGTTCGGCGTCGTGATGATGAGCGTCGCCCCGGGGCTCGCTACCGAACGGACGCGCTCGAAGAGCTCTTCGAGGGCCGCGTCGTCGAGGTGCTCGATCACCTCGATGACGAAGATCGCGTCGAATCGCTCCCCGCTCTTCTGCAGGTCGTCGACCGTCGATGCGCCCAGGAAGCCCTTCTGGCCCCGGAAGCGCTCCTCCACGAAGGCGACGCTGCGCGGCGAGTCGTCGGCGGCCGCCACGTCGACGCCGATCTCGAGCAGCTTCTCGGCCAGGAAGCCGCGCCCGCAGCCGTAGTCGAGCACGCGCCGGGCCCCACGCAGGTGCCGCTTCAGGACGGAGACGAGGCTCTTCGAGTACTTGTACGCGAAATAGCGCTCGGGATGAGCGGACTCGTAGTCCCACAAGCGCCGGACCCGGTCCGCAGTCCACTCCATTGCCTTCGGTTCTTCCGGCATCCTCTCCCCGAGCCCGCGCAGCCATGGCTTCGGTCGGGCGGAGTATGTCCGACGACCCGAAGGGGTGCCAGCAGACGGCGGCCGGATCGCTTCCAGGCCGCGTGTGGGGTTGGTAGAGTCGTTTCGTGTCGAAGGACCTCGCCCTGCTCATCTGTACCGAGCGTGGCGTCCTCGAGAAGCAGGCGCTCCTGCTCGTGCGCAGCCTGCGGCGCTTCGGGGGCGCTCTGGCCTCGCTGCCCGTCTACAGCTTCGCGCCCCGGGAGGGTCGCGGCGTCGCGCCCGGGACCGCGGCGATGCTTCGCGACCTCGGGGTCGTCCACGTCGAGGAGCCGCTCAACACGAGCCATCCCGACTACCCCCTGGCCAACAAGCCCCGGGTCTGCTCGTGGGCGGAGCGCAACCTCGATCACGAAGTGCTGGCCTGGTTCGACAGCGATCAGCTGGTCTTCAACGAGCCCCGGGAACTGCGCCTCGCACCCGGGGAAGATGCCGCCGTGCAGCCCGAGCCGGTCCTGGGGATCGGCGCCGGTCCCGGCGATCCGCTCTACCCGGCCTGGACCGCGCTCCTCTCCCGGCACGAGATCGACGAGCCCTACTTCACGCGCACGGTGATCGACGAGAAGGAGATCGTCGGCTACTGGAACACGGGGCTGGTCGCCGTCCGCCGCAGCGCCGGGATCTTCGCGCGCTGGGAGGAGATCTTCGAGGCGAACTGGCAAGAGGAGATCTGGTCGAAGGAAGGCGACCAGCGCTTCTTCACCGAGCAGATGTCCTTCGGACTGTCCTTGATGGCGAAGCGGGCCCGGGTGCGGACCCTGAGCCGCGACCACAACTACCACATCGTGATCCACGACGAGCTCCCCGAGGCGGCCCGGATCGGGCGACTCGAGGACATGACGACCATGCACTATCACAAGCTGATCCCCAAGAGTCCCTCGAAGCAGCCCTTCCGTCGTGTGAAGCACTTCGCTCCCTCGGGAGAGCGATACGATTGGCTCCGGGACCAGATGCGGGAGCTCGGGCTGGGTCGCCCCGCCGGCATGCGTGGCGTCCTGGACCGCGCGAGCCGAAAGCTCGCCAGCTTGCGTCCGCCGCCCCCCACGCCCTGACTGGCCAAACAAGTCCCCACGGCGCTATTGGCGTCGGCCGCCGGTTCGGCTAGAACCGGGGCCGCCACGCGGCCCCGAGCCGATCCTCCATCTGCCCCCAGTCATGCGATGACGACGAGCCCGCGATCCCGCAACCGATTCGAGCGCCACTCCTGGCTCCTTCGACTCGTCCTCCTGGTGCTCGCCCTCGGCCTCGTCGAGGCGCTGTCCGCCGTGCTGGTCCATCTGCCGGGCTTCTACAAGCAGCACAACCGCGAGCCCTCGGGCTACTACGTCTTCCGCAACAACCCCGACAAGGAGAACCGGACCTGGCAGCGTCTGCCGGGAGATTCGCGCGTGGTCACCGACCCGAACGGCTTCGTCTCGAGAGCCCCGGTCGCCCGGCAGAAGGCCCCCGAAACGACGCGGATCTTCCTGATGGGAGGTTCCACGGCCTTCGGTGCGGTGCAGAACAGCCTGCATCGACAGGTTCACGCGTACCCCCGCGGCATGTACACCTTCCGGGACAGCATCGCGGGGCAGCTGCAGGCCTTCCTGGAAGCGAGGCAGCCGGGTCGCCACTTCGAGGTGGTCACGGCCGCAGCGGTCAGTCGCTCGCTCCATCAGTCCCTGGCCTACTACCTCGAGACCGTCTCGCGCTTCTCGCCCGACTGGGTCGTGAACCTCGAGGGCTTCAACGACCTTCCCCACCTGTACACGGGGACGCCGTACGCCGATCGAGAGCACGAGCTTCGCTACTACTTCGACATCCAGAACGGCTCCCGATGCCTGGAACGACTCGTTCCCCGCGCGTTCTGTCTCGTCGAAGGAATCTACAATCGCCTCTTCACGGAGTGGACCCGAGGCCGCCGGCGGCCGGTGCCCGACTTCGCGCGGTCCTTCGATCTCGACGCCCACACGCGCGAAGACTACCTGCGGAGCCGCGAGGAGCTGGTGACCGGCGCGCAGCGCTTCCTTCAGATCGCGCGGCACCACGCGGCCGCGCTCGAAGCGGACGGCGTACACTTCCTCTTCGTTCTCCAGCCTCTGCTCCATCGCCAGGGGGCCAACAAGGAGCTCTCGAAGAACGAGGAGCGTCTGGCTCGAGAGGTCTCGCCGCCGCTCTACACGGGCCTTACCCACACGCCCGCGACTGCCCGCCTCGAGTACCTCCAGTCCATACTGGCGCTGAAGTACCTCTTCGACGACTACCTCAGCGACGCGCTGCGGGAGCAGCTGCACGCCGGGGGTCACGTCTACCTGGACATGAACCGCGCGCTCGGCACGGTGCCGGCGAGCGTCGAGCTCTATTCCGACTACTGCCACCTAACATTGGAAGGCAACCGACGGGTCGCCGAACGGATCGGCGAAGCCATCCTGACCGCCCTGCCCGCGACGGGCGGTTGAGTCCTGTCTCGAGCCTCACGGCCCGGGCGCGCTCCTCCGACGGATGGCTTCGGCCTCCCCGAGCTCCCTTCACGGCATGCGGTCGGGGTGGTACGTTGGCTCCATGACGAAGACGACGGCCTGGAACTCCCTTCTCCTCGCATGCGCGGTCGCGGCCCTGTTGTCGGCGAGCGCGGCTCCCGCCCGGAGCGCTGCGCCGGACGTGAACGCGATCCTCACGGATCTGGGCTTCACCAAGAAGGAGCTGGCCCGCGTCCGCGAGGGGCAGGTCGTGGTGCGGAGTCTCGAGCAGCTGGTGGGCAATCAGCTGGCTGCGGTGGCGGCGGTGTACATGGAGGTCCCGCTCGGAGAGCTGCGCGCGCGTTTCGGAGAGGGCCAGGACATCCCGCTCAGTCCGAGAGTGCGCGCCTGGGCCATGCCCCGGCTGCCGATCGAGCCCGAGGATTGGAAGCAGGCTGCCTTCGACCCGTCGGAGATGAACGACGTGGACGAGCTCTTCGACGCGAAGCCCGGGCTCGACCTCAACCTGTCGACTGGGGAGTTCGAGCTGGTGGCCCGCGAGCTCGCGGGTGTCGCCCCCGCGGACCGCGTACGAGCCGCTTCGGAGGTCTATCGGAAGATCCTGCAGCAGCGCATGGTCGCCTATGCGGAGAAGGGTCTGTCGGGGATCGAACCCTACGACCGCGGCGACGGCAAGAAGAGCTCGCCCGCCGAAGCGCTGTCCGTCGAGTGGGAAGCGGCCCGCGAGCTCCTGACCACCCACTTTCCCGACTTCGTCAAGGCGGTCGACAGCTATCCGAACGATCAGCCGGCGGGCATCATCAACGAGCTCTTCTGGGTGAAGGAGAACTTCGAGTCGAAGTTCTCGAAGCGGGTCGCCTTCTGGCTGATGCACGAGACCTGGCAGGTGACCGACGAGTGGATCGTCCTGAGCGCGCGTCAGTACTTCGTCGGCCACACCTACAGCGCGCAGCAGGCCCTCGGACTGGCCGTTCCGTTCGGAGACGGGGTCATCGTCCTCAACCTGATGGGCTTCTCGTCGGACCTGATCGATCGCTACGTGCCGATGATCGCCGTCCCCATCGGGAAGAAGATCATGCGCTCCGAGGTGACGCGCTACTTCGAGAAGGTGCGCGACCACCCGGGGAAGTAGTCTGTCGGCGCGCCCCCAGGCCTCGGGCGAGGGGCGAGCGGCACGCTGGGCCCTCGGCGTCGTCGCCGGGCTGGCGGTCCTCGCATGGAGCCACGCCGCCTGGACCGCAATCCGGGTTCTGCGCCTCGAGCCCGCTGCGCGCGTCGCCTTCGTCCCGGACGACACCTTCTACTACCTCACCCTGGCACGGCATTGGTCGCGGCTGGGCCGATGGACCTTCGACGGCGTCGCCGACACCACGGGCTTCCACCCCCTGCATGGCTACTTCCTGGGCCTCGTCCATCGGGCCTTCGATCCCGGTGACGAGCGTTTCGTGGTGGTCTGTATCGGAAGCATTGCCGTCCTCGCGCTGATCGTCGGAGCGGGGGCGGCGTGGGCCTGCCTGCGTGGCGCCAATGGGGTCGGTCTCTGTGTGATCGCCCTCTTCGCGGCCTCCGAGAACTTCCACCTGAATGTGGTCTCCGGCCTGGAGTGGGGCTGGGTGCTCCTCTTCGCCGCGGCCTACCTGTCCGTCTTCCTGCGCGGGGACGCTCTGGACGACCCGCGAGCCGCGCGATGGCTCGCCGCAGTCGCCTTCCTGGGAAGCCTGGCGCGTACCGACTTCGGACTGCTGCCGGCGGGCGTGTTCGCCGCCGCGCTGCTCGAGAGCTGGCGCTTCGGAGGGCGCGGGGTGCTGCTCCGGCCCGCGGCCGGGCTGGCCGGGGCGAGCATCGGCGTGGTCGCATCGCTGCTGCGAAACCGGCTGGTCGGGGACCAGTTCCTGCAGTCGAGTGCCCGCATGAAGAGCCTCTGGGCGCAGCACTACGCGCTGGACCCCGACCGACTCCTCACGAAGGTGTCGACCTTGTTCGGTGCGCCCTCGCTCGTCACGGAGCTCCTGGCCTTGCTGGCGCTGGTTTGCGCGCTCGCGTTCGGCATCCGGCGCTTCGTCGTCAGCGCCGACCGATCGGGAGCTCCGGATCCGGGCCTGGGCTCGGGCGAGACGGAGCTGCGCGTCGCGTGGCTGGGGTCGCTGTTCGCGCTGTCGGGATACGTCGTCTTCTATCTCCAGTCGGTGCCCGTCCAGCCGTGGTACACCGCGAATCTCATCGTGCCGCTCGCACTGCTGCTCGGGCTGCCTGCTCAGGGCCGCTCCGTTTGGAGCCCCGCCTCGATCTCCATCGCGGTTCCTCTGCTCGTGCTCCTGGGCCTTCAGGCCGCCCCCGCGAGTCGCTTCCTGGAGAAGCCGAAGTGGCAGCACCACCGGGCGCTCCATCGGGCGGGGACCCTGCTGCGCGAGAAGGAGCTCGAGGACGTCGGCGCGTGGAACGCGGGCATCGTCGGCTACTACCAGGGCGGGCGGGTCGTGAACCTGGACGGCCTCGTCAACGACGAGATCTACGAGTACGCGGCCAACAACCAGCTGCCCCGCTACATCGACGAACGCGGGCTGCGATACGTGATCGACTTCCGGCGGATCTTCGAGGCGCCGCTCCGGCGGCGGCGCGGGGGATTCGACGACCCGGCCTTCCTCGCGCGCCTGGTGCCCATCCAGCCCTTCCAGAGGCGCCAGTCCGGACGCATGTGGACGGGCCTCACCTTGTACCGGCTGCGCGCGCCGGAGGAGGAGCGCCCCGAGCCCGTCGCCGAGCCCGATCCGACGAGACCCTAGGAGCCGGCCCCCCGTGCAGGTCTTCCCGGGTCCGGAGCGGGGGGCGGAAGCAGCCGGCCCGGCTGCCAGTCGAGCTTCGAGCCGACGAGGGCGGTCGGGGCGCGGCGGTACGAGCAATCGCCCCGGGCCAGCGCCTGCTGCCAGCCGCGCAGGATCGCGATGTCTCCGCGCTGGGCGAGGTAGGCCACCGGGATGCGCTTGAAGGGATGTCCGACGCGCGGGGGCGAATGGAGCAGCCTCTCACGCGGCAGCCGGGCGATGGTCGCGTCCGTGAGACCCAGGATGTCGATCACCACCACGTCGGGGCCCGCCAGGTAGCCGAAGGTGCCCGGCGTGGGCAGGTGCAGGGCGAAGCTGCCGCAGGTCCGGGCGTAGTCGCGCGCGCGCCGCGCCAGGTCGAGATCGAGGATCGGATTCGAGAGCGCCCCGGTCTCGCGGTAGGCGGCGAGGCTGTAGCCCGGATAGAAGAGGCGTTCGTCGACGATGCCCGAGCGGGGAATGGCGGCCCCCGGCGCTGCTTCGGGGGGCGGGGCCAGGAGCAGTGAGGCCGCCCCGGCGAGTGCCGGCGAGACGGCCCAGGCGCCTCGCAAACGCCCACGCGCGATCCCCACCGCCAGGCTCGTCGACCCCAGCACCACGGCCGCGACGAAGACCGGCAGCAGGAAGCGCCCCCGCATGAAGTCGCCGCCGATTCCCACCACGTACCCGAGAAAGAGCAGACTGCCGAAGGCCAGCGCCCGACTGCTCGTGCTGGCCGGTCGCAACACCGCGAACGCGAGCCCTGCGCCGCTCGCCGCGGCGGAGACCGGCTCGTGGCGCGCCCAGTCCGCGAGGTACACGAGGCCCTGCAGACTCGCGGCCCCGACACCCTCGAAGATGCCCACCTTCGCGTGCGCGGTGTTCGGAACGACGTCCCCGTAGAAGGAGAGCGAGAATCCCAGCCAGAGGAAGAGCGGCAGGGAGCCCAGGGCGATCGCGCGTCTCCCGGCCGCGTCGGCCAGTCGGGGAAGCAGGAGCCCGGCGACCGGAGCGAAGAGAAGCGACAGGTCGGGGCGGGTCAGCACGATGCCGGCGCCCAGCGCGGTGATGACGAAGGGGCGGTCCCGGTCTCGCCGCGCCAGCTCGCAGGCGAGCACGACGATCCACAGGTGCGCGAGCGCGTTCTCGAGTCCGCCGGTCTGGAAGGAGAGCCAGGCATTGCTCGACGCGAAGAGCACCACGCAGCCCGTCGCCAGCAGGGTCCCGGGAAGCGCATCGCCCGCGAGCTGCTGCAGGCCGCGCGTCAGCGCGATCACCGTGGCGATCGTGAGGAGCAGCCCGAGACCGACCGCGAGCTCGATGGGGTCGGAGACGAGGAGTCCTCCCAGCAGCAGCAGTCCGAACCAGAGGGGGTGCGTGTAGCCCTGGACGGCTTCGCCCGGGTTGAAGACCGGGCCGTGACCCGCCAGCGTGTTGGAGACGTACCGGAAGGTGATGAAGCAGTCTTCCGAGACCCATGCCACCTGCCACACGGCGGATCCCGCCGCCGCGGCGAGCAACGCCGCGCAGGTCCAGGCGGCTGCGGAGCTGCGCGTACCGGTCATTCCCTCGTCTTCTGAGTGACTTCTCGACACGGCTCCCCGAGGCGGACCGTCGCCGGCCGGAGGCTAGGGAAGGTCCGCACAGGGTGCAGACCCCGCTAGCCTCCAGGTATGCGACGATCGATGCTCATCCTCCTGTCGCTCCTGGCCGGCTGCCTGCTGGGGTCGGCCGTCCGGGGCGAGCCCGTGGCTTCGGGCCTCGGCCCCGCGCCCCGGGACGAGGAGGGCCGCTTCGTGAACCCCGTCGGTCCCCTCGACCATGCGGGGATCCGGGTGCGTCTTCCCTTCTTCTTTCGCCGCGCCGGGGGCGGCTTCGTCGACCGGCCGGGCGCGCCCGAGGTGGAGCCGAACGACGGCGCGTTCCTGCGCGAGAACGCCATGCACAGCACGCCCACGGTCACCTGGGTGGGCCACGCGACGCTCCTGGTCCAGATGGATCACGTGAGCTTTCTCACCGATCCCCAGTGGTCGAAGACCGCGAGCCCGGTCTCCTTCGTGGGACCGAAGCGCTTCGTGCCACCCGGCCTGGCCATCGAGGATCTGCCCCCGATCGACTTCGTCGTGGTCTCCCACAACCACTACGACCACCTCGACCTCGACTCCCTCGAGGCGCTGGCGAATCGCGACCCGCAGACCCGCTTCTTCGTCCCGCTCGGCAACGGGGAGCTACTGCGGGAGGCGGGGATCGATCGGGTCTCCGAGCTCGACTGGGGGGAGTCCCGCACGCACGAGGGCGTCACCGTCTTCTGCCTGCCGTCCCAGCACTGGAGCAAGCGCGGGATCGGCGACGACAACGAGGCGTTGTGGTCGTCCTGGGCGGTCGTGGGTCCGGAACGTCGCTTCTACTTCGCGGGCGACACGGGCTACTTCGCGGGCTTCGCGGCCATCGGGGAGCTCTTCGGCGGCTTCGACCTGGCGGCGGTGCCCATTGGCGCCTACGAGCCGCAGGCGATGATGAAGTCCTCGCACCTGAACCCCGAGGAGGCGATGCAGGCCGCCATCGACCTGCGCGCCCGCCACGCGCTCGGAGTGCACTACGGAACCTTCGATCTGTCCGACGAGCCTCTGGACGAGCCGCCCCGCCGCTTCCGGGAGGCGGCCGAGGCGCACGGCCGCCCCGCTCCATCCGCCTGGCTGCTTCGGGTCGGCGAGACCCGCGCCTTCTGAGCCCGAGGCGGCCGCGAGCGGCGCCTACTGGTTCATCTTCTCGTTCGTGCCGTACTGCTTGTTCACGCGGTCGTAGATGCCCTGGAGAACGTCCTTCACGTCCAGGTTCTTGTCGGTGATCCACTTGGAGACGTACTTCGTGATCGAGCGGTCGACCGGCGGCGGCGGCTTGGCTCCGGGCGGGGGCCAGGCGTTGCGGTTGTAGATCACCATCCGGTTCCGGATCTCGTCCTTGGTGATGTTCCAGACCATGTAGTCCTGGGCCAGGGTGAGCGGGCCGTCGTAGGTGGAGCGGATGCCATCGAGGATGGCCGGCGCCGTGTCCGGGTCGTTGAAGAAGTGGTATGCGACGGCCATGCGCGGCTTCACCATGCTCATGACCTTGCCGAAGGCCTCCGGGGCCGTGTGGATCTGGGTGCCCACCTCGAGCGCCGTCGAAGGGGAGAAGCCGAACTTGGCGACCATGTCGGGGACGGCGATGAAGCACTCGTGGATCGCCAGGTCCGCTCCCGCCGCGTACTTCACGTACCACTGGTTGGGGTAGGTGTCGCCGCCGAACACGAACTTGAGCCCGTTCCACTCGAGGCTGAAGCTCACGGGCCCGTCGATGACGTGGTTGGCGGGCCAGGAGCGGATCGTCACGCCGTTCTCCTGGTAGACGATCGCGTTCTCGGCCTTGAAGTCGAACTCGTGCACGATCACCTTGCCGCCCGACGCGGGGATGCGTCCGGCGCGGCCTTCGACGTCCCAGGTGAGCGCCTTCTGCCAGTGCTCGATGGCGTACTTCGTACCGGTCTCCGGACGGTCGCCGCTGGGACCCCAGATGTGGAGCGGTCCTTGCCGCCCCGCCAGCCAGCCGCCGATGAAGTAGGCCGTGAAGTCCCCGAAGTGGTCGGTGTGGAGGTGGCTGAGGAAGATCTTGTCGAGGAACTCGTAGGGAATCCGCAGGCTCGCGATGCGCGGGGCGCTGCCCGTCCCGGCGTCGAAGATGAACTTGTCTCCGTTGCCGAGCTCGAGTAGCCAGCAGGTCGCGGCCTGGGATTCGCGCGCCGTCGGCATGCCGGTTCCGCACGAGATGAGGCGCATCTCGTCGGGCTTCAGGGCCTCGGTCCCCGGGTAGTAGACGTTCGGATCGTCGAGCTCCTGGGTGGGCGTGATGGTCTTCGCAGCGTGCGCCGCGGAGGCGCCGAGCGGCTTGCCCTCGTCGCCGTCGCTGTAGCCCATCACGTACGCGCAGCCGGCCACCGCCAGGGTGACGGCGAGTGTGGCGCCTCGTCGGATCAGTCTTCGGAACATCGCCGGACCTCCTCCTGGTTCCATAGGCTGACCTACGGTAGCCAGCGGGCGAGGTGGGATCCAGTGCTCCCGCCCGACCTCCGTCCCCTGCTAGGCGCGCAGCTGGCGCTCGAAGACCTCGAAGCTGCGACGCCAGACGTCCTCGGCCGCGCGCTCGACGTAGCACCACTCCCGTTCGGGAAAGCAGAAGCCGTGCTCGGTGCCGGCATAGAGGTCGAGCTGGTAGTCGGTCCCGGCCTCGTCGAGCGACTGGCGGAGGATCTCGATGGCGGCCGGCGGAACGTACTCGTCGGTCTCCGCGAAGGCGAAGAAGATCTCCCCGCGGATCCTGGGGACGAGATTGTGGGGCGAGTCGTCCCGGTCGGTGACGATTCCGACGCCGTAGCAGGAGACCGAGGCGCGGAAGTGCTCGGGGAAGGTGCCCGCGACCGAGACGATGAACTGGCCGCTCATGCAGTACCCGATGCACCCCTTCGCTCCCTCGGCCGCGGCGGGCTCCGCCGCGAGGGCGTCGAGCAGGGCCTCCGTGTCCGACACGAC
>JANQSB010000424.1 GCA_028284295.1 Myxococcota bacterium
CCGGTGCGGCCGGCAACATCGAGATGGACGTCGGCACCACCCTCCGGATCGACAACGGAGCCCAGATCTCGGTGTCGTCGCGCTCGATCAGCAGCGGGCCGTCCGGCAGCATCGACATCCGCACGGGACGTCTCCAGATGTCGAACGCGGTGGAGGGCATCCGGGCCGCCTCGCTCTCGCTCAACGACGCCGGCAACGTGACGATCCGCGCGGCCGAAGAGGTCAAGCTCCAGGACAGCTCGATCAGCACCGAGGCGGCGGTCGCGTCCGGGGGCAACATCGACATCGCGGCGGGCGATCTGATCCGCATCCGCCGACGAGGCGTGTCCGCGGACACGCCGCTCCTCACCGCCGAGGTGGCTCCCCAGCAGACCACTGCGGGTGGCGGGATCCGTCTCGCCTCGAAGCTGGTCGTCGTGGATCGCGCCGGCGTGCGGGCGAGCGCGGTCGACGGTGTCGGCGGCAACATCGAGGTGCTGGGAGACTCCTTCCTCGCGTCCGGCGGCAACCTGCTGCAGAACGGTCCGGGCTTCTTCTCCTCCGGAGGCGAGGTCTTCACCGTTGGGGGGACGGGCACGGGCTCGGGAGGCGGCGCGGGCCAGCTCGCCTCCACCGGCGCCTACTTCGACGTCTCGGGCGCCCTCGATACGGGCAGCTTCGTGCTCCGCTCGCCCGAGGCGGCGGTGGTCGCCAACCTCGCCTCCCTGTCCCAGGACTTCCTGGATCTCGCCACGCTGCAGCGCAACGAGTGCGCGGCGCGGCGGGAGCCCGTGGGCTCGCTGACCGTCGGCGGCCGCGATCGAATCCCCGCAGCTCCGGAGGATCGTCTCCGGGGCCTGTACATGCTGGAGCTGTGAGCTCCAGCGCCCTGCGCTACCGCCCAGAACTAGGAGTTTCGAGTATGTCGCGAACCCTCGTCCCCGCGATCCTCCGCGTGGCCCTCGCCGGGTCCTTCGTCGTCCTGCTCTGCGGGCTGGCCGGCTCCGCCGGGGCCCAGCCCTTCGCGCTCGTCTACGCCTCGTCGAACGCCTGCGACCTGTCCGCGACCCCGCCGGAGAACTTCCAGTCGAGCTCGGGCGCCCAGCCGGTGCTGCCGCCCGTGGTGGTCCCCGTCGGGCAGAGCGTGACCCTGGACCTCTGCTTCCTGATCTGGCCGGAGGCTTCGACCACCACCGGGATCGTCTGCACCAACGGAGACGGCACGCATTCCTGCGCCGAGCAGGCGAAATTCATCACCAACGGCGGCATCGAGGTGACGGCGTTCACGCCCGTCGGTCCCGACGGAGAGGACCAGTTCCCGAAGTACGAGGCCCGCGTCGACTCGACGAGCCTGAAGATCGCCGGCGGACACCCGATCCTGGGCCGTCGCGGCAACGGTCTGGTCGGTCTGCGTTGGGGGACCGTGACGCTGGCGGGCGTCGCCCCCGCCGGCGTCTTCGAGCTGACGAGTCTGGGGGGCTACGTGGACGAGGCCTTCCAGCGGCGCGACTTCCCCACCACCGTCGTCGCCACGACGATCAACAACTGCGGCAACTCGTTGCTCGACGCCGGCGAGGAATGTGAGGACGGCAACCAGGAGTTCGGCGACGGCTGCGCGCCCAACTGCCGCAGGGAGAGCAGCGTGGCCCTGGAAGGGGCCATGGGACCGCCCGGAACCACGGGATCGCTGGGCCTGGAGATCGACGGCGTACCCGTCACCCTGGACCTCTCGACCCTGCCGAACGCGCCCGCCTCGGAGGTGATCCAGGCGCTGGTGGTCAACGTCAACGACGAGCCGCTGCTCGCGGCGTCGGCCGCCCAGGTGGACGATCCCAGCCAGCCGGCGGGGAACCAGAGCAAGCTCGTGACCGACGGCGTCTTCACCGAAGAGCCGGTGCTCCAGCTGAGCGCGGGAACCCTGCAGGTTCCGGAGCCCGGCTTCCTGGTGCTCTTGGGCTCGGGCCTGGCGCTCCTGGTCGCGATGGCGGGGCGTCGAGCGGGGCGCTGATCCCGGCGCGGGTCCCAGCCTTCAGATCCAGGCCTTCAGACGCTGGCGAGGATGGCGTTCCAGGTGGCGCTGGGTCGCATGGCCTGCTCGGCGCGCTCGGGGTCGGGCCGGTAGTAGCCCCCGAGCTCCTGCGGGCTGCCCTGGGCCTCGTTCAGCTCGTCGACGATCGGCTGCTCGTTGGCCGCCAGTGCCTCGGCGACCGGAGCGAAGCGTCGGGCCAGCTCCGGGTCGTCGCTCTGGGCGGCGAGTGCTTCGGCCCAGTACAGCGACAGATAGAAGTGGCTGCCCCGGTTGTCGAGCTCGTTCACCTTGCGGGAGGGGCTCTTGCGGTTCTCGAGCAGCCGGCCCGTGGCCTCGTCGAGGGTCGAGCCGAGGATGCGTGCGCCGGGGTTTCCGTGCTGCTCGGCGAGGTGCTCGAAGGACGCGGCCAGGGCCAGGAACTCCCCCAACGAGTCCCACCGCAGGTGTCCCTCGGCGACGAACTGCTGCACGTGCTTCGGGGCGGATCCACCCGCACCGGTCTCGAAGAGGCCACCGCCGTTCATCAGCGGAACGATCGACAGCATCTTGGCGCTGGTGCCGATCTCGAGGATCGGGAACAGGTCCGTGAGGTAGTCCCGCAGGACGTTGCCGGTGACCGAGATGGTGTCTTCGCTGCGGCGGATCCGCTCGAGCGAGAAGCGCGTGGCCTCGACGGGCGAGAGGATCCGCAGGTCGAGTCCTTCCGTGTCGAGCCCTTCCAGCGCGCGCTCGACCTTGGCGATCAGCTGCGCGTCGTGGGCGCGATCGCGGTCGAGCCAGAAGACCGCCGGGGCGCCGGTGGCGCGGGCGCGGCCGACGGCCAGCTTGACCCAGTCCTGGATGGCGGCGTCCTTTGCCTGGCAGGCCCGCCAGATGTCCCCCTCCTCGACGGAGTGCTCGAGGAGCAGCTCGCCCGCCTCGCTCACCACGCGCACGGTGCCGTCGGCGGGGATCTCGAAGGTCTTGTCGTGGGATCCGTACTCCTCGGCCTTCTGGGCCATCAGACCGACGTTGGGGACGCTGCCCATCCGGGCGGGATCGAAAGCGCCGTGGCGCTGACAGTCCTCGACGACCGCCTGGTAGACCCCCGAGTAGCAGCTGTCCGGGATGACCGCCTTGCAGTCCTGGAGCTCGCCCGCGGCGTTCCACATGCGGCCCGAGTCGCGGATCATCGGCGGCATCGAGGCGTCGATGATGATGTCGCTGGGCACGTGGAGGTTCGTGATGCCCCGGTCGGAATCGACCATCGCCAGGCCGGGTCGTTCGCCGTAGCACGACTCGATGTCCGCCTCGATCTCGGCGCGCTGGGCCTCCGGCAGCTCGGCGATGCGCGACAGCAGGTCTCCCAGACCGTCGTTGGCGTCCACGCCGAGCTCGTCGAGGGTGGTCCCGTGCTTCTCGAAGACGGGTGCGAAGAAGACCTTCACCGCGTGTCCGAAGATGATCGGGTCCGAGACCTTCATCATGGTGGCCTTCATGTGGAGCGAGAAGAGGACGCCCTGATCCCGGGCGTCGGCGACCTGCTGCTCGAGGAAGCGCACCAGGGCCTTGCGGCTCATGAAGGTGGCATCCAGCACCTCGCCCGCCTCGAGCACGAGCCCCTCCTTCAGCACGGTGAGCTCCCCGCTCGTCGTCTCGTGCTCGATGCGGGCCGTGGTGGCGGAAGAGCGACTCCCGGACCCACGTCGCGACCATGTCGGCCGGAGGCTTCCGCCACAACGAGAAGTCCGTGACTCTCTCTTCCCCCACCACGGCCCGCATCG
>JANQSB010000465.1 GCA_028284295.1 Myxococcota bacterium
CAAGGACCTGCGCAACCTCGCCATCATCGCGCACGTCGACCACGGCAAGACGACCCTGGTGGACGGTCTGCTCGCCTACACGGGGGCCTTTCGCGAGAACCAGGACGTGGCCGAGCGCGTCATGGACTCCGGCGATCTCGAGCGCGAGCGCGGCATCACCATCCAGTCCAAGAGCACGGCCATCGAATTCGAGGGCGTGCGGATCCAGCTGGTCGACACGCCGGGCCACGCGGACTTCGGGGGCGAGGTGGAGCGCGTGCTCGGCATGGTCGACGCCGTGCTGCTGCTGGTGGACGCCGTCGAAGGCGTCATGCCGCAGACCCGCTTCGTGCTCCGGAAGGCGCTCGAGCACGGGCTGCGGCCGATCCTCGTGGTCAACAAGATCGACCGCCCCGAGGAGCGCGCGGTCGAGGTGCTCGACGAGGTCTTCGATCTCCTGGTCGAGCTGGGCGCCGACGACGAGCAGCTGGACTTCCCCGTCGTCTATGCCTCGGCGAAGCAGGGCAAGGCGAGCCGCGAGTACGGGGCTCCCCTCGGCGACCTGCGCCCGGTCCTCGACGCGATCCTCGAGCACGCGCCGCCGCCCCGGGTGGACGTCGAGGGACCGCTGCAGTTCCAGGCCGTCACCCTCGGCTGGGACGCCTACGTGGGTCGCCTGGTGATCGGCCGCGTCGAGCGCGGTCGCATCGTGAAGTCCCGCAACGTGGTCCGCGTGCCGGCCCAGGGAGACCCCGAGTCCTTCCGGGTCACCAAGCTCTTCGGCACCCGGGGCATCGAGCGGGTCGAGCTGTCGGATGCCCAGGCCGGGGACATCGTGATCCTGGCGGGCATGGACTCCGTGCAGGTCGGAGACACCATCTGCGACCCCGAGGCGCTCGAGGCGCTCCCGCGCATCGAGATCGACCCGCCCACGATCCGCGTCGACTTCCAGGTGAACACCTCGCCCTTCGCGGGGCGCGACGGCAAGTATGTGACCAGCCGGCAGCTGGGAGAGCGGCTCGAGCGCGAGACCCTCTCGAACGTCTCCATCGGCGTCGAGAGCGAAGGCCGGCAGGACAGCTTCACGGTTGCGGGTCGCGGCGAGCTGCAGATCTCGGTGCTGATCGAGACCCTGCGGCGCGAGGGCTACGAGTTCGCGGTGTCGCGTCCGGAGATCATCCTGCGCGAGGTCGACGGCAAGTCGAGCGAGCCCGTCGAGCAGGTCGTGGTCGACGCGCCCGAGAGCGCCGCCGGCTCGGTGATGGAGAAGCTCTCCGCCCGCAAGGGCCGGATGATCTCGATGGAGCAGCAGGGCGGGCGGGTCCGCTTCGAGTGGGTGGCTCCGAGTCGGGGGCTCTTCGGCTACCGCAGCGAGTTCCTCTCGGACACGCGCGGCGAGGGCGTCCTGTACCGGACCGTCAGCGGCTACGAGCCCTTCGCGGGCGAGCTGGCCGGGCGCGGCGTCGGCAGCATCGTGGCGAGCGAGACCGGCCGCGCCACTCCCCATGCCATCTCCAAGATCCAGGAGCGGGCCACCCTGTTCATCGATGCGGGCGAAGACGTCTACGAGGGACAGGTCGTGGGTGAGAACCGGCGCCCCGGGGACATGAACGTGAACGTCTGCCGCACCAAGCAGCTGACCAACATCCGCGCCGCCGGGAAGGACGACACGCCGATCCTCACGCCGCCCCGCCGCCTGACCATCGAGTCGGCGCTCGAGTGGATGGACGAGGACGAGCTGCTCGAGTGCACACCCGGCAGCCTGCGGCTGCGCAAGCGCGTCTTGTCGGCCAGCCATCGCAAGCGGTAGGCTCTTCCGGCGACTCCAGCCCACGAGAGCCGTCTGCGAGCTCCGAGCCCCCGACACCCCGCCCAGCCGGATTCCCCAGCCGTGACCTCCCCGACCCGAAAGCCCCGACGCTACGGCCTGAGTGCCGCCGAGCGTCGCGCCTGGCAGGACGACGGCTTCTTCGTTCGCGAGTCCGTCTTCGGCGCCGACGAGCTCGAGACCCTGCGTGCCGCCGGCGAGCAGGTGGTGGCCCGCGCCGAGGCGGACAGCACGAGCGGCGTGGGCTACGAGATCGACGGCAACCGCTACGTCGACGCGGCACGCGAGACGATCCAGTACGAGCACGACCCTTCGTCGAGCACGATTCGCGTGATCGAGCCCTTCCACCACCTGCACCCGGTCTTCGACCGCCTGATCGACGACCCCCGCATCGTCGACCCCATGTGCGAGGTGATCGGCACCGACGACGTGGCCCTGTGGACCGACAAGATCAACCTGAAGCGGCCGCGCGAGGGCTCGGCGTTCCGCTGGCACCAGGACTCGCCGTACTGGACCCACGCCAGCGACGACGTCGACCGCCTGCCGAACGTGATGGTCGTGCTGGACGACGCCGACGAGGGAAACGGCTGCTTCCGGGTGGTCCGGGGCAGTCACAAGCGCGGCTGCCTGCCCGGCATCCAGGACGAGACCACCCTGGGCGTCCTGTTCACCGACCCGGACCACTTCGACGAGAGCCAGCAGGTGCCGGCCGTCGCGCCCGCCGGAAGCCTGGTCTTCTTCAGCCCCCACACGGTGCACGGCTCCCAGCCGAATCGTTCGGACCGACCCCGCCGGGCGATGGTGCTGACCTACCAGCCGCCCGACCGTCCCATGTTCAAGCTGCCCGCCACCCGCAACGCCGGCGCGGCCCCGCTGTCGGGCTGAGCCCTTCCGCGTCCCAACCCCGTCGATCGGCGCCTGCTTGCCAAGTTGCACTGCCAGTGCAATCCTCCCCGGCCGACACGGAGGAGCGAAGCATGGCGGACGCAGGACAGGACTCTCCCGAAGGACCGGGCTTCGACCCCACGGCGCTCCGACAGCGCTACCGGAGGGAGCGCGACAAGCGGCTCCGCGAGGACGGCAACGAGCAGTACATCGAGGTGAAGGGCGAGTTCGCGCACTTCCTCGACGACCCCTACGCCGAGCCGGGCTACGAGCGCGAGCCGCTCGAGGACGAGGTCGAGGTGCTCGTGATCGGTGGTGGCTTCGGCGGGCTGCTCGCCGGCGCGCGTCTCCGGCAGCAGGGCGTGGAGGACATCCGCATCGTCGACCCGGCCTCGGACTTCGGGGGCACCTGGTACTGGAACCGCTACCCGGGGATTGCCTGCGACATCGAGTCCTATACCTATCTGCCGCTTCTCGAGGAGGTCGGCTACGTGCCGAAGGAGAAGTACGCCTTCGGCAAGGAGATCCTCGACCACAGCCAGGCGATCGCACGCCACTTCGATCTCTACCGGGACACCTGCTTCCAGACCCGCGTCGAGGAGCTGCGTTGGGACGAGGAGTCCGCGCGCTGGGTCGTCTCCACCAACCGCGGCGATCGCATGAAGGCCCGCTTCCTGTGCCTCGCGACCGGGCCCTTGAACCGGCCGAAGCTGCCCGGCATTCCCGACCTCGAGGAATTCGAGGGGCACTCCTTCCACGCCAGCCGTTGGGACTACGGGTACACGGGCGGCGACTCGGAGGGCAACCTCACCGGCCTCCAGGGCAAGCGTGTCGGCATCATCGGCACGGGCGCGACCGCGGTGCAGTGCGTGCCGCACGTCGGGGAGTGGGCGGAAGAGCTCTACGTGTTCCAGCGCACGCCCTCTTCCATCGACGTGAAGCACAACCCCAAGACCGATCCCGAGTGGGCGGCTTCGCTCGAGTCGGGCTGGCACCAGCACCGGATGGACAACTTCAACTGCCTGGTCTCCGGAGTTCCCCAACCCGAAGACCTGGTGGACGACGGCTGGACGGATCTCATCTCCAAGCTCGTGGTCGGCATCGCCGAGGGGCGCAACAAGGACATGTCGCCCGAGGGCCTGGCCCAGGCGGTCGAGATGGCCGACTTCGAGAAGATGGAGGAGATCCGGGCGCGGGTGGACGCCACGGTGAAGGACCCGGACACCGCCGAAGCCCTCAAGCCCTACTACCGGCAGTTCTGCAAGCGGCCCTGCTTCCACAACGAGTACCTGGAGGCGTTCAATCGTTCGAACGTCCACCTGGTGGACACCCACGGGCGTGGCGTGGAGCGGATCACCAAGCGGGGCGTCGTGGTGGAGGGGGTCGAGTACGAGCTCGATTGCCTGATCTACGCCAGTGGCTTCGAGGTCGGCACCGACTACTCGCGTCGGGCCGGCCTGCAGCTCTACGGCCGCGGTGGCGAGAGCCTGACGGAGAAGTGGAGCCAGGGAATCCGCACCCTCCACGGCATGCACGTCCGCGGCTTTCCCAACTGCTTCATCATGAGCAACCCCCAGGCGGGATTCACCGCGAACTATCCGCACCTGCTCAACGAGCAGGCGAAGCACCTCGCCTACATCATCCGCTCCGCGCTCGATCGCGAGGCCCGTCGGGTGGAGGCCAGCGAGGAAGGCGAGTCCGGATGGGTCGATCAGTGCCTGTCGAAGGCGCAGCTGGCCACGGACTTCTTCGAGAACTGCACGCCCGGCTACTACAACAACGAGGGCAAGACCTCGGAGCTCTCGGCGCAGAACGGCTTCTACGGCGGCGGCTCGATCGAGTTCTTCAAGATCCTGGAGGACTGGCGCGAAGCCGGCAGCCTCGACGGGCTCGAGATCGAGTAGCCCGTGGGCGCCGCGACCCCCTCCAGCGATTCCGCCCCCGCACGGCCGAGCCGAAGCGAGCGCTCGCGGCTGGCCATCTGCGAAGCCTGCCTCGACCTGCTCCAGGAAGGCGTCCTGCAACCGAGCGCCGATCAGGTCGCCGAGCGCTCGGGCGTTTCGCGACGTTCGATCTTCAACCACTTCGGTGACCTGGCCGAGCTCTACGATGCGGTGGCGGCGGTCGGCATGGAGCGCTGCGCGCCGCTCCTGGCCGAGATCTCTGCCGAGGGCCCGGTCGGCCGGCGCCTCGAGCGCCTGATGGACCAGCGCGTCCGCTTCCTCGAGGCCACGGCGCCCTACACCCGGGCGCTCACCGCGCAGGCGCTGGTGGGCGGCGCGCCCGACCAGGCCCTGCGCATCTCGCGCGACGCGCTGAAGCTGCAGGAGCGCCAGCTGGCGCGGCTCTTCCGGCGAGAGCTGGCGGCGCTCGAGCGCGGCGCCCGCCAGGAGACCCTCGAGGCCCTTTCCGCCGCCCTCAACCCGCTGCTCTGGGAGTCCCTGCGCCACAGCCAGGGTTACCCGGTGGCTCGGGCGCGCGGGGTCGTCACGCGGACCCTGTCCGCGCTGCTGCCGGAGACCGGCGTCTAGGGATCTGCCGGCTCCGGGCGTGGGACCGGCTCACAGGTCCCGGAGCGACGCCTCCGCCCACAGGCCGCGCGCCTGGTCGTAGTCGGTCGCCACGGGATACTGGGGGAACTCGTCGATCACGTTCTGCGGCGGACGGAAGAGGATGCCCGCGTCCGCCTCGGCCAGCATGGTGGTGTCGTTGTAGCTGTCGCCCGTCGCGATCACGCGGAAGTTCAGCTGCTTCAGGGCGATCACGGCGTTCCGCTTGGGGTCGGGCTGTCGCAGGTGGTAGTCGACCACCCGGCCGTCCCCGTCGACCCCGAGTCGGTGGCAGAACAGGGTGGGCCATCCGAGCTGACGCATGAAGGGCTCGGCGAACTCGTAGAAGGTGTCCGACAGGATGATCACCTGGAAGCGCTCGCGCAGCCAATCCAGGAACTCGGGGGCGCCTTCGAGGGGGCGCATGCCCGCGATGACCTCCTGGATGTCGGCGAGCCCGAGCCCGTTCTCGGACAGGATGCGCAGTCGCTGCTTCATGAGGACGTCGTAGTCGGGGATGTCGCGCGTCGTGGCACGCAGCGCGTCGATGCCCGTGCGCTCGGCGAAGTTGATCCAGACCTCGGGGATGAGGACGCCTTCGAGGTCGAGACAGGCGAGTTCCAATGGAGCCTCCGGTTCGTCGCGGGATTCCGCGGGCGCGGAATCGTAGCTCAGGCCGTCTGGTAGAATCTCGCGCGATGCGGCGCCTCCCCCTCTCCCTTGCCTTCCCGCTGGTGCTCGTGGCCTGCCTGTCGGTCGCGTCGTCGGGCTGCGGTCGGGGCGAGGCCGGGCCGAAGAAGGAGACGACGAAGGTCGAGACGGTCGAGGTGACCGAGCTGGTGCCGCGGGTGCTGGTGGACGTGGTGTCGCTCACCGGCCAGCTCGAGGCCGAGGCCAGCGTGGTGGTGCGTCCCGAGACCGACGGGGTGGTGGCGAGCATCGAGTTCGTCGAAGGCGAGCCCATCGCGAAGGGAGAGGTGCTGCTCACCCTGAAGGACGAGATGCAGCGGGCCCGGGTCGCCGAGGCGCGCGCCGAGCTTCGCCTGGCCCAGCAGGTCTTCGACCGGGAGAGCAAGCTGCAGCGCCGGGACGCCTCGTCGCTCGCGCGCATCG
>JANQSB010000186.1 GCA_028284295.1 Myxococcota bacterium
GGTTGCGGTGGAGCAGCTCCTGGCGGGCTGCGATGGGCTCGTCCACGCGGCAGGACTGGTCGCGTTCGAGGCGGCGCGGGCCGCAGAGGTGCGCCGGAACAACGAGGAGAGCGTGCGCCTCGTCATCGGCAGGGCCGTCGAGCAGGGGCTGACGCGGATCGTCCATGTCTCGAGCACCAGCGCGCTCTACGTCCCGAACGGCGCTCCGATCCGTGGGGATGCCGAGGTCCAGGACGGACTCAACGCGTACGCGCACTCCAAAGCCGTGGGCGAGCGCTTCGTTCGCGGCCTTCAGGACTCCGGCGCTCCGGTCCTGACCACCTATCCGACCGCCGCGATCGGCCCCGACGACCCCGGCTTCACCGACCCGAACCGGGCCGTCTCGTTCTTCGTCCGCTTCGGCGCGGTCATCACGAGCTCCGGCTACCAGCCCGTCGACGTACGGGACCTCGCGAGCCTGCACGTCGCGCTGCTGGAGTCGGGGCCTCCGGGGGGCCGCTATGTCGCGGCCGGCCCCTGCTACCCCTGGCCCGATCTCTACGCGCGCGTCGAGCGGGTGACCGGCCGCCGCCTGCCCCGCTGGCGGGTGCCGGGCGCGCTGATGCGTGCGGCCGGGGTGCTGGGCGACGCCGCCGCGCCCCTGCTCGGCAGCCTTCCGATCCCGGTCACGAAGGAGTCGATGGAGTTCGCCACGCGCTGGCCCGGCGCAGACGGCACGCCGGCGCAGCGCGACTTCCAGCTGTCCTATCGCGATCTGGACGAGACCCTGGCGGACACCTTCCGCTGGATGCTGTCGGCGGGCCACCTGGAGGCGCACCACATCGGCCGCCTGGCCGACGTCCGATGAGGGCGGCTCCGGGGGTTACAATCGACGGGCCGACCCCGCGCGCGCCCTGCCCGTCCGGACTCGACCCACCCTGCTCTCCGCTCCACCCACCCCGCTCTCCGCTCCTAACCCCACGACGACTTCCGGGAGTCTCCATGTCCATCTTCTTCCGTGTCCTGCTGGCCGTCCTGGCCGTCGGCATCGGACCGACGGCCGCCCGGTCCGCCAGCGTCGCCTTCGTCGGCGCAGAAGTTCGAACGGTCGCGAACGGCACCATCGAGAACGGGGTGGTGGTGGTCGAGGACGGGCGGATCACCGCGGTCGGAGTTTCCGGGGCGGTCCCCGCGCCCGCCGACGCCGAGCTGCGCGACGTCCGGGGCAAGGTGCTGATCCCGGGTCTGGTGGACAGCCACTCCCACATCGGCGTCTACCCGCGGCCCGCCGTACCGGCGCATCGCGACGGAAACGACTTCGCCAAGCCCGTCCAGTCGGAGCTACGCGCCCTCGACGGGATCTGGCCGGACGATCCGGGGATCCGGATGGCCACGGCAGGCGGTATCACCACCGCGAACATCATGCCCGGCAGCGGTACGGTGGTCAGCGGCCAGACCGCCTACGTCAAGCTGCGCGGGAACAGCATCGAGGAGATGCTCGTCGCTGCACCCGACGATCCCGTGAAGGGCGGCATGAAGATGGCCAACGGCGAGAACCCGAAGCGACGCGGCCAGGCCAAGGGCCAGGCGCCGGGGACCCGCATGGGAATCGCCGCGCTCCAGCGCGATCTCTTCGTCCGCGCCCGGGCCTACCGCGAGAAGTGGGAAGAGCACCGCCGGGCGGTCGTCGCCGGCGAGGAGTCGAAGGCTCCCGAACGCAAGCTGGACCTGGAGCCGGTGGTCGAGATCCTCGAGGGCCGCCGGACCGTCCATCACCACACACACCGCAGCGACGACATCCTCACCGTGCTGCGCCTGCAACGCGAGTTCGGCTTCGACCTGGTGCTGCAGCACGCGAGCGAGGCCTGGAAGGTCGCGGACGAGATCGCCGCTGCCGGCGTTCCGGTCTCGATCATCATGCTCGACAGCCCGGGCGGCAAGCTCGAGGCCAGCCGCTATCGCCTCGACTACGCTGCGACCCTGGAGGCCGCGGGAGTCCGGGTCGCGATCCACAGCGACGACTTCATCACGCCATCGCGGCTCTTCCTGCGCAGCGGCGCCCTGGCCGTACGCGGGGGGATGAGTCCGGAAGGAGCGCTCCGGGCACTGACCCTGGAGCCGGCACGGATGATGCGCCTCGACGAGCGCATCGGGTCCATCGAGGTCGGAAAGGACGCGGATCTGGTGCTGCTATCGGGAGATCCCTTCAGCGTCTACACCCAGGTGCTCGAGACCTGGATCGACGGCGAGCGGGTCTTCGACCGCAGCGAT
>JANQSB010000537.1 GCA_028284295.1 Myxococcota bacterium
AGTCGATCATCTCGAAGTTGCCCCCCGCCGAGAAGCCGCGGCCGACCCCCTGGACCAGGGCGACGCGCACCTCCGGGTCCCGATCGACGGCAAGCCATAGCTCGGCCAGATCGCGATGCATCTGCGTCCCCACCGAGTTCAGGCCGGGCGCGTCGAGCAGGACCTGCAGCACCCCCGGCGCGGGACGCTCGAAGCGAAGGCTGGGAAACGCGTCGTACGGGTCGCTCATCGGACTCCTCCATCGAGTTCGCGATCGAGTTCGCGGCCGGGCTGTGGTTCAATTCCGGACGTGCCGGAGTATCGCATCGAAGCCACGGGAGCGACCCTGGGTGCCGTCGTGACGGGGGGCCGGCTCGCGGACCTGGACGAGGCGGGCTTCGAGCTCCTCCTCGACGCCTTCCACGAGCACGCGCTGCTGATCTTCCCCGACCAGCACCTCGAGCCCGAGCAGCAGGTCGCGTTCGCGCGACGCTTCGGCGAGATCGAGCATCTCTACGGCGATTCGGGTGTGGTCCCCATCAGCAACCAGCGCCACGACGGCAGCCTGCTCGACGACGACAATCCGGCCATGCAGATCATGATCGGAAACGAGGGCTGGCACACGGACAGCTCCTACATGTCGCTGGCCGCGAAGGCATCAGTGCTCTCGGCACAGGTGGTTCCCGGTCGCGGGGGCCAGACCGAGTGGGCCGACATGCGAGCCGCCTACGAGGCTCTCGACGAGGAGACCCGGGAGCGGATCGCCGTGCTCTCCGCCCGGCACTCCCTTCGCCACTCCCAGGCGAAGATCGGCCACACCGATCCGGGGGCGATGCTCTACGGCTTCGAGGGGGGCGACCCGCCGCTCCGCCCCCTGGTGAAGCTGCACCCGGTCACCGGGCGCCCCTCGCTCTTCATCGGTCGTCACGCCTACGGGATCCCCGGTCTCTCGTCCGAGGCGTCCGAGTCGCTGCTCGCGGGGCTGCTCGACTTCGCCTGCCGGCCGCCCCGGATCTGGCGCCACGACTGGCAGCCGGGCGATCTGGTCATCTGGGACAACCGTTGCCTGCTGCATCGCGCGCGCCCGTACGACCACACGGAGCCTCGCGTCATGCGGCACACCCGCATCGCGGGCGACGAGGCCACGGAGTGGGCACCCGGCCTGGCCGACACGGCATGAGCGACGACCCGGAGGACCTGGCGGGCTCGGAGGCCGGCTCGAAGGAGAAACAGGCGGCCTGGGCAGAGCGGATCCGCCTGGACATGGACTACGAGTGGCAGCGCGAGGGACCGCCCGAGGGCTTTCCCGCGCTGCCGCCGATCCCCACCGGTCGCTACACCGACCCGGACTTCTTCGCGCTGGAGCGCGATCGGCTGTGGCGCCGCAGCTGGCTGCTGGTCGGGCGGGAGGAGGACTTCGAGGGCCCCGGCAGCTTTCGCTGCTTCGAACGCACCGGGTCTCCCCTGGTGCTGGTGCGGGGTCACGACGGCGAGCTGCGCGCCTTCTTCAATACCTGCCAGCATCGCGGAGCCCCCGTGGTCCGGGAGAGCTGTGGCACCGCGAAGCGTCTGCGCTGCCAGTACCACAGCTGGACCTACGACCTCGACGGGACCCTGCTCCAGGTTCCCGATCGGCGCGACTTCAAGGAGCTGGACGAGAGCAGCCGCAAGCTCCGACCGGTCCGCTGCGAGAGCTACGCGGGCTGGGTGTTCGTGAACGAGGATCCCGAGGCGGTCCCGCTGCACGACTGGCTGGGAAGCGTCGCGAACGAGTGGTCGCCGCTGCGCGGCGAGAGCCTGCGAGCGCACGGCACGCGCTGCGAACGGATCCCCGCCAACTGGAAGATCGTGGCCGACGCCTTTCTCGAGACCTACCACGTGCGAACCATCCACCCGCAGACCGTCGCGCAACTGCTCGACCATCGCGGCGCGGCCATGGGTCTGTTCCCGCACGGGCACTCCCGCATGGTGACCCCCAAGTGGCAGCGCGCCATCGAGCGCCAGGCCCAGGCCGCTCCGCCTCTTCCCGAGATCGACGGCCTCGACCCGCTCTTCGCCGAGACCAACCCCGCCTACAGCGTCTTCCCGAACCTGATCACACCCCTCGACACGATCGGCTTTCCCTTCATCCAGTTCTGGCCCCTCGACGCGGAGACCACCGAGGTGGAGTGGACCTTCTACGGGCCCCCCTCGCAGTCCCCGGAGCAGGACCGGGCCTGGCAGAGCTACCTGACGATCTTCGACGCCGTCATGGAGGAGGACTTCCGCAACCTCGCGCCCATGCAACGCTCGGTCGCCTCCGGCGCGCTGGACTCCATTCCCCTCTCCTACCAGGAGAGGCGCATCTACCACCTCCACGAGGAGATCGACCGGGTGATCGGGGTGGAGCGGATCCCGGAGCCCCTGCGCGTCGCGGCCTGCCTCGAGCCCTTCTGGGAAGCCGGCTGACCCGCCCGGGAGCCCGTCCCGGGCCACTCTCCGGCCACTTCGGGGCCCGCCCGCGCCCCGGGCCTTGGCTTTAACGCGTTTTAATGCTTACATCCCGGCCTCCGGAGGAACCATGTCCGTCGTGGACCTGCAGATGGCCGAGCGCCGGGAGCGCATCCTCGAAGCAGCCCGCGAGCTGATCGCGCGCAACGGCTTCGACGGGCTGACCATGCGCGAGCTCGCCCGGGAGAGCCAGGTCACGGCACCCACGCTCTACAACCTCGTGGGCAACAAGGAAGAGGTGCTCTTCGCCGCGGTCGAGCAGCAGACCCTGGGCTTCGTGGCGACCCTCGAGCGCACCGAGCCCGACCTGCTCTCGGTGGTGGATGCGACGGTCCGGCAGCTGCTCCGCCGCCCCGCCTACTACAAGGCACTCCTGCCCGTGCTCGCGAGCTCCGAGTCGGCGGACCCGGCCCGCCGCCACGTCGAGGGCGCACTCGCCCGTCAGATCGAGGCGGCCATCGCGGCGCTCGACGAGCGGGGGGAGCTGGTCGACTGGGCGGATCGCGACGTCCTCGCGCGACAGCTGCGTGCCCATCTCGACCTGTGCTCGCTCGAGTGGGCCCGCGGCCGCCACAGCAGCAGCTCCTTCCGCGCCACGGCGCGCTATGGCGTCGCCGCGACCCTGATCGGTCTCTGCCGGGGCGAGGCACGGGAGGGCTTCGAGCGGGTCGCACGCGAGAGCCAACGGGATGCCTACAGCCGAAGAGGGCGACGCGGACGCGGGCCCGAGAAGGGACACGCGGCATGAAGCTCCGACACCCCCTCAGCGGGCTCGTCTACGAGAGCCGGGAAGACGGCAACGTCGAGGTCAGCGACGACCAGGGGCGCAGCGGCGTCTTCACCACGGCGGGCCGGTGGATCCGGGGCGAGCTGCGCGAGGCAGACCCCCACTTCGCGGGCTTCGTCGCGGGCCCCATGATCAACGCGGCGGGGCGCATCCAGGGCAGCCGCGGCAGCGACAAGAAGGCGGCGCCCGCCCGAACGGGTGTCGCCGTCCCCACCTTCGACACACGCAACGACGGACCCCGAGCGGGCCGTCACAAGGAGAGAGAGATGGATCTCGGACTCGACGGACGCAAGGCGCTCGTCACGGCAGCAACCCGCGGCATCGGGCTGGCCATCGCCCAGACCCTGGCGGACCAGGGCTGCGATCTCGCGATCTGCGCCCGCGGCGAGGCGGGACTCGAGACCGCGCGCAAGGACCTCGAGGGACGCGGCGCCAAGGTCTTCACCCAGGTGGTCGACGTCGCCGACGGCGACGCGCTGACCGCCTTCGTCTCCGGCGCGGCCGAGGAGCTGGGCGGCCTGGACGTCTACGTCAGCAACGCGAGCGCCGGCGGTGGGCCGGGCGAGAAGGCCTGGCAGCCCACCTTCGAGATCGACGTGATGGGTGCGGTGCGCGGCGTGGGCGCTGCCACCCCGCATCTCGCCCAGTCCGACGCGGGCTCGGTGGTGATCATCAGCTCGACGGCGGCCCTCGAGTATCTGGGCATGCCCCAGGCCTACAACGCCATGAAGGCCGCGCTGATCAGCTTCGCGTCGGACATGTCCCAGGCGTTGGCACCCCAGGGCGTGCGGGTGAACACCGTGTCCCCGGGCCCCGTCTACTTCGAGGGCGGCAACTGGGAGATGATCAAGCAGGCGATGCCGGCCATGTACGAGTCGGCTCTCGCCCAGTGCGCGATCGGGCGCATGGGAACGCCGGAGGAGGTCGCGCGCGCGGTCGTCTTCCTGTCCAGCCCGGCCGCCAGCCTCGTCACGGGGGCCAACCTCGTGGTCGACGGCGGCTTCACGAAGCGCAGCGCCTTCTAGACGCAGGCCGGGCACGAGCCCGGCTCGGAGACGACATGGCCACTTCCCCGACGATCGAGTACCCCGCCGAGATTCCGGCGGGCCAGGGCCCGCGCTCTTCGGGCATCTCCTACCAGCAGCTGCTCGACGACGACACCCGCAGCGTGCCGGAGGTACTGCGATGGGAGTCCGCGCGCGAGCTCCCCGTCGTGCGGGTCCCCCTCGAGCGCTACACCTCGCGGGAGTTCCACGACCTCGAAGTCGAGAAGCTGTGGAAGCGGGTCTGGCAGTTCGTCTGCCGCGAAGAGGAGATCCCCGAGCCCGGCGATCACATGGTCTACGAGATCGCCGAGATCCAGATCCTGGTGGTGCGGGGGCACGACCGGAAGATCCGCGCCTTCGCGAACAGCTGCCTGCACCGGGGCCGCGCCCTGAAGGACTGTGCGGGGCGCAGCGAGAACATCCGCTGCCCCTTCCACGGCTGGACCTGGAACCTGGACGGCTCGATGAAGGAGCTGCCCTGCCGCTGGGACTTTCCGCACGTGGATCGCGACGAGTACCGGCTGCCCGAGTACCGGACGGGCACCTGGGCGGGCTTCGTCTTCGTCAACATGGACCCCGAGGCGCCCTCCTTCGAGTCCTATCTGGGCGACCTGCCGAGGCACTTCGAGCGCTGGGACCTCGCCAAGCGCTACAAGGAGGCCCACGTCGCGCACCTCATGCACTGCAACTGGAAGGTCGCGCAGGAGGCCTTCATGGAGGCCTACCACGTGGTCGCCACCCACCCGCAAATCCTCGCGGGCATCGGCGACTCGAACTCGCAGTACGACGTCTGGGACAACTTCTCGCGGGCCATGACGGCGAACATGACGCCCAGCCCGCACATCGACTACGAGCCCGACGAGCAGGAGATGCTGCAGTCCATCGTGACCACCAGCCTCGACGAGGCGCCCATGCTCCGGGTACCCGAAGGCATGACGGCGCGCCAGCTGTTCGCCCAGATGGCCCGCATGCAGCTGCAGTCGACGGTGCCCTCGGCGACCGACCTCACCGACGCCGAGATGAACGACTCCTTCTACTACACGCTCTTCCCCAACTTCCATCCCTGGGGCGCCTACAACCGCATCGTCTACCGCTTCCGCCCGCTGGGCAACGACCCGGACCGCTCGATCATGGAGGTGCTCTACCTGGCTCCCTACCGGGGCAGTCGCCGTCCCGAGCCCGCCGAGATCCACTGGCTCGACTACGACGAGCCCTGGACCCACGCCCCCGAGCTGGGACCGCTCGCCAAGATCTTCGCCCAGGACACCTTCAACCTGCCCAAGGTGCAGCGGGGACTGAAGAGCGCGAGCCACAGCCACGCGACCTTCGCCAACTACCAGGAAACGAAGATCCGCCACTTCCACACCCTGCTGGAGAAGTACATCGCCGCCTGAGGCCGTGGCTCGACCTCTGGCGCGGGGCATCGCCGGGATCTGGAGCGCGGTCTACGCCAGCCGGACCGCGGCGTCGCGGGTGCGACGCGAGATGTCGATGCCGTTCGGGCAGGCACCGGCACAGGGCGCGCCGTCACAGGCGAGGCACGCAGAGGCGTCGCGGCCGATCCGCGCGTAGTCCTCCTGCGCCAGATCGAGATCCCCGTAGTCGGTGGCGTACATGCGCGTGCGCAACACCTCGGAGATCTCGACTCCGGAAGGACAGGCGCCCTCGCACACGCTGCAGCCGTGCTGGCAGTAGCCGCGGCCGTTGCGCGCCGCATAGCGCCCGAGCAGCTCGAGGTCGGAGCGGCCCAGGGTCGTGGAGCCGGAAGCCCCGAGATACTCGTCGATCATCTCGGCGTCGTTCATCGAGATGATCAGGGCGTCGACGTTCGGGTTCGAGAGCACCCAGCGGAAGGCCGCCTGGGGGAAGGTTCCGCCCTCCCGTTCGAAGGGACGCATGTCGTTGGCGCGAGCGCCCATCAGGGTCTTCATGGCCACCACGCCGACTCCCTCGGCGTGAGCGCGCTCGAGCAGCGGCGGCAGGTCGGGCTGCAGGGTGATGAAGTCGAAGGTCGTCAGGAAGCGCTGATAGAAGGCCGGGTCCTGCCCGAAGTTGTAGGCGACCAGCATCACGTCGAGCAGGTCGTTGTCGAGGGAGTACTCGATGCAGGAGACCAGCTTGCCCGCGTGGCCCGACAGGCCGCGGAAGCGGATCTTGCCCTGCTTCTTCGCGAGCTCGGTGAACTCGGCCCACTCGGGGTTCGACATGCGCGCGACGTCGTTGACGGCGTGGTTGAAGTACACGTCGACGTAGTCCGTGCGAAGACGCTTCAGGCTGCCCTCGAGAGCGGCCATCATCTCGCCGCGACTCTGGTCGGCCCCGGCCTTGGTCTTCGAGGTGATGAAGACCTTGTCGCGCACGTCGTGCAGGGCTTCGCCGATGGCGCTCTCCGAGTCCCCACCCTTGTAGCCTTCCGCGCTGTCGAAGTAGTTGACGCCCCGCTCGTAGGCGTGGCGGACGGCCTTCGGGTCGCGCATGCGGCTCGAGCCGAACGAGATGTCGGCGATCTCCATGCCCGTTCGCCCCAGCGGCACGTAGCGACGGACGTGCGGAGTCGGGTCGCTGGCCAGTGCGCTGGCGGGCCCGAGCAGTCCGGCGGCGCCGACGGCGCCGGCCTTCAGGAGATCTCGCCGGCGCAGGCCGGAGACGCGCGGGATCGGAATCGTCGACACGGGGACCCCTCCTCGCCGGCAGTCTAGCCCGATCGGCGGCGCGGGTGGCGCCGCCCGAGCCCCGTGCGCCTCCGCTCAGTCCGCCAGCCGCAGCTCCACCCGGCGGTTCGGCTCCTGGGCGGCGTGGCTGCCGTCCGGGGGAACGAGGGGACGACTGCCCCCGAGGCCCACGACCCGGAGCTGACTGTCGGCGACGTGCCCTCGGTCCACCAGCCAGGCCCGGAGGGTCCGGGCGCGGCCTTCGCTGAGCGCCTGCTGCTGATCGGCGGCCCCGCTCGCATCGGTGTGTACCTCGAGGAGAACCCGCCGTTCGGGGTGCAACGCCAGCAGGTTGGCGAACCGCGCCAGCTCGAGGTCGGCCCGCTCGCGAAGCCGGTCGCTGCCGGGCGCGAAGATCGGATCGGTGGGCATGTACACCCGGCGCGTACCGTCGCCGCCGTAGAAGGAATCGGGACGACGGTTGGCGTGCTCCACCGAGATGCGTACGAGGCGACGTTCGGTGCGGCGATGATCGGCCGACACCCAGCCGCCGGGGGTCGAGGCCCGGGGTGCGAAGACCGGGGCGGCAGCGGTCGGAGCGCCGCCAGCAGGGTCGACCGACGGGGCGGGGCGGGCGGACGACTGCTGGGGGCCGGGCGCAGGAGCGTGTACCTCCGCTTGGGGAGGCGACTCCGGCGGGCTGCCCGACGCATGCGGCGCACCCGCCTGACCACCCGGGGCGACGGTCCCGCCCAGACCCGCGAGACCACGGAGGGCCTCCAGGAGACCCGGGCCGGAAGCGCCCCCGGTCGCAGGGCTTCGTTCGCCCCGGATACCGGGCGTCGGCACCGAGCCGGCCGTCCGGGCGCCGGGCCGCGCGGGCCAGCGTCCGCCCGGGTCCGTACGCGGGGCCGGGAGCCCGATGCGGGGAGCGACGGGCGAGGCCGCGGATGGCGCCGGGACGGTCGTCGCCGGCGCGGCCGCCCCGGAGGTCGGCGCCGCGCAGCCCCCCTCGAGCGACCAGCAGCTGGCGCAGACCAGCAGCGTGAATCCGAGCACCGAGAGACAGAGGGGCCAACGCGGCCGCAGCAGACCGCTCGCCACGACCGGCAGGGCCAGCAACGGCAGGGACGCGAGCAGCGCCTTGCCGCAGGCGAGCTGCCACCAGGCCAGCAGGGGCTCCGCGTACCAGACGCCCTGGGCGAGCAGCAGCGCGCAGCCGAGCCAGGCGTGAAGACCCGCGGGCCCGACCGGAGCCCGCGCGGTCATGCGACGCAGGGCCAGGGCGGCGAGGACGGGGAGCGACCAGGTCCAGGCGGCCGCGCCCCCGCAGCCGAGCCCGAAGGCCAGTGCGCCGAAGCCCACCGCCAGCAGCGCCAACCCCAGGCGCAGGCGCGCGTAGACGACGCCGGCATCG